>SKQX01000190.1 GCA_007118795.1 Thermoflexales bacterium
GATTGGTACGGCAGCTACCCCTCCGGGCGACAGGTCAACCCGACGGGCCCTTCGTCCGGGGAGCATCGGGTGCTCCGTGGTGGCTCGTGGTTCGACGGCCCGTACGACACGCGCAGTGCCAATCGCGTCGGCTACGTCCCGCTCGTCGCCTGGAACGGCGGGGGGTTCCGTTGCGCCCGGGATTCTCCATGAGCTACCAGTCCTCGGCTTGCTAGAGCTCACGTTATCGGAACCCCGAATGGTGGGAATGGACAGCCCCGAGCAGCGAGGAGGCCCTTGCGGGCATCGTGAGCTCCGGTGGCTCTGGGTCACAGGTACTCATTCGCCAGGCCTTGTTCGGCGGCTCGGTTGGAGATGGACCGCCGGTGAGCGGGCAAGTTGATTACACTCTGCGTGCCAGCGGCTGGGCCATCCGGCCAATGACCGCCCCATAGTCCTCCTGGCATAGACCCACAGACTGGCCGTGTGATCGTCTTGGAGGGCACAGCGACCCCCAGCCTGTTGTCGCTTGCTGAGCGCTGTTCGATACCGGTATCGCCGGCTTCATCGACGATGGGACGGATAGATCTGATGCGAGCCACGGGGAGCCTTTGTCTGCGGCGGAGGGACTGGCGGCCGGAGTCGGAGGACGGCTGTGGATGCAGGGCCGGAATCAGAGAAGGCAGAAGCGGACGAGCCGTGCGGCTTTCGGGGGTCCTGATGGGTACAGGATGTGCCACGCTGTAGCGTCCGCCGGAAGTATGAACCGCACCGGGGACCACACGGCCATTAAAGCGGCACCGCTCAACAGCCCCCGGCCACCTCGCGCGGGGCTGCTCCTAAGCCGTCAACTTCCGACTCACGTCAGCCTCCGACGCAATGCAAGGCATCTATTTCTAGCCCGCCCTGGTGAGCTCGCGCAGGAGGTCGCAGACCCGTCTGGAGATGCGGCCCAGTCCGCGGCCGATCTCGACCCCACGCTTCGGGGCAGTCATCGCCCCGGTACACTTACGGGAGAGGTCCCCAACCTGCGTGGGGATGCGGCCCACCTTGCGGGCAAGCCCGAGCGTGCGCCCCGGACCCGTCACCAGGATGATGGTGAGCACGATGACAAGGAGCTGCCCGAGCCCGACGTTTCTTATCATCTACGACCCACCCCTGAATGGCCTGAACTGCTCTGGCAACCATATGCTTGCCCTGGACCGGGCTGCAGCCGACATTGTTGACGAAGCTAGGCGCCCCCCCGGTGCTAGACGATCCGGCGAGACCGACAGCCTGATGGATGACAACTCTGATGGCAGCTGTCGACGACGAACTCGCGGACTGTTCTGCACCGGAGACTGAGGTCGATGATGGCGCTCGGACCGGGTGGCCACACAGCGCACGTTGGCGGACCAAACACCCGCTACGTCACGATGCGCAAGACTCTTCGTCGCGGCCCGTGTCGACTGACCGTTTCTACCAGACGTCGAGGAGACACCCCGCAGAGCAGCGGTCAAGCTGCTGCCTCATCCGTCGGGCTATGCCTCCGCTTCAGGGCCCTCGCTCTCGACACTCTCACGCGTCTCTGCTGCAGCATCGGTGCCCTCGCCCTCGATGCCCTCCCGGAACCCACGGACCCCCTCGCCCAGCTCACGGCCCAATTTCCCGACGCGGTCCACACCGAATACGAGCAACACAATCACCAGGATGAGCAACAGCTCCATCGCACCCAGTTGTCCCAACATCGACTCCCTCCTGCTCCGATCTGGCTGGTACGGCTGGCCGGTTCTCACCCCTGCGCCAACCGCTTCTCATTGGCCCTCTGACCGGGTCCCCCCACCGGACCCCCAATCACCCCCGTTAAGGTTGAGACAGCCCGGCCTCACACCCGATCTATGGAGCCTCTTCCACCATATCCTAACAGGACTGCGCCACCTCGTCAAATCGCGTCCGTGCGGAGTCCGGGACACCCTGGACGCTTCATGGATCTCGATTCTGAGGGGCACCGCTCACGAGGGGCAGGGCTCGCCTAAAAGAGACCTTGCCCCTCGCCGGCTGGCATGAGCGAGGCAGCCAAAGGGGGAGGGCGGCGTCATCCTCGCTCACACCCGTCGCCTACCGTTCCGTCGCATCCACCCGGCCCTGTCGGGGGGCGTCGCCAGCGATCACACCAGGCCTCCGGGGTCGAGCCCCGGACACCGCTGGATAGACTCGCCCGCGTCGAGAAGCCAGACCTTAGGCCTCGTCCCCACCAACCAGCGCCGGCATGTCCCCCGCACGCGACGAACTCCCAGCCACCCTGCCGTCCGCCCCTCCTCGGGACAGGAATGGTCGCCACCGCAAGTACAACTTCTGCAGCATCCTATCTTCTCACAACCCGGCAGGATACTCCCCCGTTTCCCGATAGTGAGCCACTATCTTCACAAATGCTGTCACATGGAGGAGAACGACCACCAGGATCGTGAGCAGGTAGACCCAGTGGATCGGATCCGTTGACGGGAAACCAACGTCGTCAAGAGGTCTCAGATAGGCTCGATCGTAGAGGTGCACGGCGGCCAACCAGAAGATCACATACGTACCGTGGCTCTGATGCCATTTCCAGGCGTCAGGACCCATGAGCTTGAGGGCTGGAGTATTCGACGTGCAGGCCAGCACGATGGCGATGATGGTTGCCACAACGGCACCGAAGGCCCAGGGACTCATGTCCACCAGGTACCCGATAACGTCCCAGTCTCTGGCGCCGAAGACGAAGAGGACGTGAAGGACTGACCAGACAGCGAACCAGATCCCCAGTTCCGCCCTCCAGTTTACGGGAAAGGGCCCCTTGGTCCACTTCCTGATAGACGGCCATATCCTAATGCTGGGACCGATGATCATCACCAGGAACAACAAGAAGTAAGAAACGGCTGCGACCACGCGCTGGATGTCATATCCCACCGCCCATAGAAGGAAGGCGACCGCGATGCTTCCTATCGCTACGACCAGATGACGACTGAATTCGTTGGTTGTGTCCATTTTCATGTTCGTACCTCCCGAAAGTGTATAGGAATCAACTCACACCGCTGAGACGCGGTGTGCGACAGTGTCGGGCAAGAAACTACCATCCGCTTCGAAACCCTTTCCCCTGTGTGACCTGCTTGCTTCCTCGATCGTATTCGGCTGCGCCGTGCTCCTCAGATCCGAGCGCCGGCCCGCTTCGCCCCGCCCCCGGACCGGCCGGACACGTTTCCGTGCTGGCGGTCCCAACGGCCAGGCCCCCGGGATCCGATGCGACAGCGACCGACTTCTTACTCCTGCGACTCCCGTGTCTGGCGATCGCGACGTAATCGACCGGGTAACCGACGATGCGAGCCATTCCGAGGGCGAGGTGTCCCGTCCCCACCCTCGGAGCAGACCTCGGGGCGCCCCAGAACCGGTCAGTTCAATCCTCGATCCGGACCTCTTCACCGAAGTCGTCAGTGCGCACGACGTATTCCTCCCCCTCGGCAAGTATCGTCACCTGCCAGCCGGGTGTGATCACCTGTGCGCATACCTCATCGGGCTCACCCAGCCCCAGACACGCATCCGGCCATTCGCTCCGCTCGACATCCACCGCCTCCATGTCCTCCACGGCGATGCCGGTCTCGTCGCTCACTGCCATCAGGGCAGCCTCCTCGACCTCAGGCAGCGGGGTCGGGTCTTGCGGCACCAATTGCTCGCACGCAGTCAACACCAGTACCAACCCCATCACCATAGCGGCCGCAACGAGCATCTTCCTCTTACGTCGATCCATCGTCTGTACCTCCCATTGCCTCATCTACAAACCCGATCTGCGCTCCCGCAGGAACTCTCTTTCGCCATCGCTCGTGTCTTCATCACCTCCCCCAACTGATCATCACCCTCAGACCCAACCGGTTGTTGTCGCGCAGATGCCTAAGCTAGGAGTTTCATCTGCATGGCGCACATCGGGCCGTAGAAAGAATCCGGGCTGACCTGATGGGACAAGCATTGCGCACGGAACAGAATTCGCTGCGCGTTGCGACATCCTTGCATGGCTGAGCCCCCCCCTGCATGTAAGCGAAAATTTACATAAGGGCCAAATATACCATGGGTTGCCCGGGATGGCAAACAGTGCATAAAATGTCCTGAACGGCAGGAGGTGTTTCAGCACTGTCTCAGACCCTCCCGCGGGAGGGTCTGAGGAATGCGACCAGCAAGTCGGCGTGAACGCGGCAAGGTGGCGAACGGATCGCGAAGCGGCCGCTGCTCCGTCGTCACGCCTCACCACATCGCTACCCGCACGCCCGCCATCGTTCTCCCAGTTTCATCAGCACTTGGCTCTGCTCCCCTCCGACTCCGTTCTCGACTCTATAGCATACCACACAGGAAGACCCGCAACCGATGGGCTGGATTGGGATTGGGTTTGGGTTCGGTTGGGAGAAGATGGCACTGTGTTGGAGAGGTAAGGTGGTGGATACTTGGGCAGGAGTTTTCGCCGCCGGCGGCTACCGGCCTACGCTTCAGCTAGTTGTTCACGCTTCAATGGCTCGCGTGTGCCGTGGCCTACCGCAGAGGTTCGCCGCCTTCAGGGTGCTGAGGTCACCAGATGCCGAGGATCGTCACTGAGAGGTGATGGGCCCGGGCGGGCAGTAAGAGTAGACCGTACCATCGACAGGCACGATGGACCGGTTCCGGCACGGGCACCGCACCTATGGGGTGCAGCGGGCCGCATCACCAGCAGGCGGTTGAAGCGGCGGCGCCTTCAGACAGTGATATTCTGCTCTTGCACGAAGTGGGCCACGGCCTTTCGGAGGAACTCCTCGTCGATCTCACCCAGAGGCGACGGCGTCTCCAGGATCCGTTCCGGGATCCGCAGTTCCGCTGGCTCGAACCCCTCGCGTACCTTGAACGCGTACTTCCGCCGCAGGGTGTCAGCTCCCAGCCGGTTCAGATCCTCCTCGCTCCAGTCAAGGCCCACCGCCCCCAACGCGCGCTGGACAGTATCCCGCGTGTAGATGGAGCGGGCGAAATAGCAGACCACCAAGCTGGCCAACACCTGCCGCCAGCGCTCCTCCTCCAGCAGCGACTCGGCCACCTCCGCTGGATCAAGCGCCATGCCTTCACTCGCCGCCCTCTGGTCCAAGCTATAGCCCGCGCTGTCGAGGTGACTGTGCCGGGCGCCGGTGAGATACGTCAGGTGGGCGGCCGGACCGGTGTGGTACCCCGGCATCTCGTTCTCGCCAAACGCCAGCGCGAACTCCTCTCCGCCGTAGATCGACGCCGCGTGGTTCACCCCCCGAGCGAGAGCCCGGTAGAAATCCGTCGGCTGAGACACGATCCTCCTCACCGCCCCCATGTAGGAGGGATAGTCGCCCCACGCCAGCCGTATCCCATCCGTCTCTTCGGTAGAAATTAGCCCCCGCTCCATAGCCTCTGTAGCCCATGCCAGCACCACGCCGGTGCTCATCGCGTCCAGACCCTGGATCTCCACCTCATCCATGAGCTTCAGCATACCCCTCACATCGCAGCCACCGACCATGCTGCCCAGGGCATACATGGGCTCGTAGTCATAGCCCAGCATCGACGTCTTGTAGAAGTACGGCTCCTCCGGATGGGGGATCCGCAGCGCGGCCAGGTGAATGCAGGCCACCGGGCAGTGGGCGCACGCCAGCCGCCGCCCCAGATACTCCTCGGCCATGCGCTCCCCCGAGATGGCCTCAGCCCGCTCGAAGCGGCTCTCCTGCAGGTTGCGCGTCGGCAGCGCCCCAATCTCGTTCAGTGGCAGCACGTTCATCGGCGTCCCGAGCTCGTGGTATTTCTGCATCAGGTCGGATTTTGTCGCCGCGTCGAATATCTCGTCGTACGCATCCCGATAAGCCCGCCGGTCCCCCACCTCGAGGCCCTGTCCCCCCACCACGACCAGGCCCTTAAGCCGCTTGCTGCCGAACACAGCACCCAGCCCCAGCCGCCCGAAATGACGGTACGTCTCCGTGATCACACAGGCGTAGCTCACCTGCCGCTCCCCGGCCCGCCCGATGCGCATGATCGACCGCTGCCCGGCCCCCGACTCCCGCTCGCGCAGGATGTCGCCCACGGTGTAGCTGGACCGTATCCCCCACAGCGTCGACGCATCCCGGAAGCGCACACCGTCCCGCTCCACCACCAGGTAGACGGGCATGGTGCTGGCACCCCGAATCACCAGCGCGCCGTACCCGGCCAGTCGGAGCGCCACCGCACTCCGCCCTCCGGCGTGACTCTCGCCCAGGTCCCCTGTATGGGGCGACTTGAACATGGCCACCGTCTTCGAGGCCAGCGGGAACAGGCCCACCAAGGGCCCCACGGCGAGGATGATGGGGTTCTCCTCCCCCAGTGGATCGACCCCCTCGGGACATTCCTCCTCCAACAGTCGGCTGGCCACCCCGACCCCGCCCAAGCTCTCGTCGAAGAGGTCAGGTCGCTCGTCGACCCACCAGCGGCGGCGCGACAGGTCCACCGTCAAGACGCACTGCAGAAGATCACGATGTGCCACGATCCACCTCCTCCAAAGCCAGGACGTCGTAGGGACAGTAGGGCGCGCAATAGCCGCAGTAGACGCATATCTGGGGCTTCCCCTGCTCCTCGTTCCACAGCACGGCCCCCAGTGGGCAGGCGCCCACACAGTGCTCGCACCCGATGCAGCGGTCGGCCTTGAACCGCACCCCCCTACCCTCGCGGGGTACCAGGGCCTCCGTGGGGCAGACCCTGGCACACGGGGGGTCCGCGCAGGCCCGACACACCACCACCACGAAGCCCCGCCGCATGCCTCCCGCCGAGCGCACGTGGATGCACGATCGGGCCAGCCCACCCTCCCCCGTGCGCCGCGCGCAAGCGAACATACAGCTCTGGCACCCCACACAGCGGTCGATATCGATCACGGAAAGACGTCTTGCCATACTTCCCCCTTCTGGGC
>SKQX01000150.1 GCA_007118795.1 Thermoflexales bacterium
GGAGTCCTTGACTCGGATTCACCCCCAGGTCGGATCGAAGGGAGAAGACGTACCCTTATTCACGGCCCCGGTCCCGAGGCAGCCAGATGGTGAAGGTGCTGCCCACCCCCAACGTGCTTTCGACCGTTATCCTACCGCCGTGGAGGTGAATGAGATCTTGGGCGATGGCGAGCCCTAGCCCGACTCCTTGTTGTTCCAGTTGGTCGCGGTTCAACTGGCGGAATCGGTCGAAGAGCAAGCGCTGCTGCTCCGCGGGAATGCCTACCCCGTAGTCTGACACAGAGATCCTGACCCAATCCCCCTCCACCGTGGTGCCAAGGTCTACTCGCTCCGCTCCCTCGGGCGAGAACTTAACCGCATTCTCCACGATCCTAGCCAGGGCATTTCTGAAGAAGGGGGCGCATAGTCTGACAGGCGGGAGGTCGGGTTCCAAGTTCACGTGAAGAGCCATTCCACGCCTTCTGGCCTGGTCCAGGAACTGATCGGCTGTCTGCTCTAGGATAGTCCCCAGATTGTGATGTAGACATACCAGGGCCTCGAACTCCTCCCGAGCTCTACCCGAATCGATCTGTACCACGAGCAGCAGGTCCTCCACCAGACGGTTCAAGCGATCCGCTCCAGCCTTTATGCCTTTCAGGAATTCCTGGATCTCGTCCGGCCCTAAGGACGAGACATCCTCCAGTGCCAGGTCGGTGTAGCCCGTCACATACGTGAGAGGAGTGCGCAACTCGTGCCCGAGCACCGTAACGATCTGCTGCTTGAGCTGCTCAAAGGCTGTCTCTGTAGCTTCTTGAATCGCACGGGCACGCCTCAGGCGTGAGCGAACGACCACGAGCAGCTCTTCCGCGTCGAAGGGCTTGGTGACGTAATCCTCAGCACCGAGGAGTTTACCTCTCAGTCTGTCCTCCCGCTCTGACTTGGCGGTCAAGAAGACGAACGGGATTGGAGTCCATTCTGGGCGGGCTCGCACTTCGCGGTACAGGTCGTATCCATCCAATCTCGGCATCATAATGTCGGCTAGGATGATATCTGGCCTCGTCCCTTGCATGATCTCCAGAGCCTCCATACCGTCCACAGCCGTCACCACCTCGTACCCCTCGGACTCCAGGATGTCCTCGATGGCTCCTGACATAGGTCTGTGATCTTCGACAACCAAAACACGTTGCCTGTCCATATCCTCTCCCTGATCCTACGATAGGTCTCCCACGGCGGTTCCCGCGGTCTGCGGACACCCATGGTGACAATCTCTAATCACAGTGTCCCTCGTGGTCAGCGCACGGGGAGTCGCCTTCCCCCTGTCGAGGAGTGGGGAAGCCCTGATCCGTTGGATTGCGCCGTGGCCCAGTGGTGCCGGGGGACGGGAGCCCAGCCGAATGATGCTGGGGCGCCCACCGCCCTCGGCATCAAGCTCGGCGCACCAGGGTCGGGCTAGTTCACTCCGCTTCGTCTTGTGAGACGTGCGCTAAGTCCCTCGTCAGTCTCCTCCCCCACCGACCCTTCCAGTCTCGTCACGACCCTCGGGGCCTTGCTGATCGCCCCCCGCCGAAGGAGCCATCGAGCATGTACAACCCTCTCTCGTCCGTCTCCTGTCCCATTCCCATTGCGTCAACGAGATTCGACATCCCTCTATCCCCGTCCCCGTCGACTTGCTGCCCACTTGGACATGGTCATATTCGCTCGGGCTGGATCAAACGCGCCCACCCATCGGGCGGCTGCTCCGGTTAGGGGCCGCACTCTGATGCCCGGAATCCCTCTCGCTGCTTGACGAGTATAGCACGACACGACCTCACTGGCAATGGTGAGGCGTAGGGCTTTCCCAGCAATCAGCATGGCGAACACCCCAGAGTTACCCACGCTGCGCGCACCATTCGGAACCGATGATACCGCCTCACCTGCCATGCCAAGGGGCGCCAGCGACGAGGAATCCCCATCGCCGCCACTCCTGCAATCCTCGACCCTGGCTCCGGGCGAGCCTCTGACCCCCACTGCCGCAGGCACCACCCACCGGTCGCTCCCAGTAGACGATGGCGCGCGCACTACTCAGAACATAAGAAACTGTGCCAGCCCATCACCGGCGCGCTGCCCCTCCTGGGAGTCCAACTTGATTCGTCAGCCGCTAAGACTTGCGCTCCGCGTTTGTTCCCTCTCCCGCCGGGGAGAGGGCTAGCCCGTGGGTCTCAGACGTGAAGGCGAGTGTAACTGGCCATCGTACAGGAAACCCTTCGTCATCGATCCTGCGCCGTGGATCCTAACCTGGGCGGCCCTGGGCATCGGACCTGACCATGTGAGCCGTTGACTGCACCGCTCAGCGCGCTCCGCGGCGCTGCTTAACGGGTAGTATCACTTTTGCCCTCCGCCAAGGTGCTGTATAATGGTTCTCAGCGCTGCGTTCTCAGCAGAGTCAGATAGTAGCCGTAGAGGAGGTCAACACTGTGCGTAAGATAGTCAACTTCCTGGCTGGATTCTTCCTCGGCGGGTTGATCGGGGCAGCAGCTGGCCTGCTGCTCGCTCCCTATCGCGGCACCGAGCTTCAGAAGCAGATTCGCCTCCGGGTGGATGAGCTAATGGAGGAGGGGCGGAAAGCAGCGGAGGCTCGCCAGGCGGAGCTCGAGCGGCAGCTGGAGGCTTTTCGGACCGGCGAAGCGGTAACCATCGAGGATTCCTAGGAGCTCGTCGGCGACCGGTCGCTTCGACAGACTGCTCGGGGCGGCGTACGCCACTGACGGGCCTAGGGGCCGATACGGAGCTGGTATCGCGCCGGTTCGCTGGTCAGCGGTGCCGTCCCGGATATGATCAACACTGCCTCATAGAGGTCCTCGCTGGCAAGAGGAACCGTCCACTCTGCCTGCTGGGCTTCTCCCAGCGTCAACCTCTCAACCGTGGTCTCATCGCCCCGGCTGATGAGCAGTGCCAGATAATCCTGCGGCACATGCGCTCCGATGGGAAGAAAACCCTCCGCCTCCCAGCGCTCGCACCCTATGCCTACATCATCCGTGTATCCGATCTCCGGTATGGCGATGTGGTCCAGCAGGAACCCTTCTCCGGTGATCGCCCCGTCGGTCAAGTAGGTGAAGCGCACCAAGAATTCGTCTCCCGCGAAGTCGGAAACGTCGATCTCCTCGCGAGTCCAGCCAGCGCTCTTTCCCGTGTAGCTCCACCCCGGGCTGTTGCCAAAAGGATTGGCATCCGTTCCCGAGGGTGTCACCAGGATGGTCCACTCCGGGTCACCGGGGGTTTTGGCTTCCACCGTGGCATAGTCGTAGTGGCGCTCGATATCGTACCAAACCCGGTACGAGAGCGTGGCTTCCGTCACGTCGGATAAGTCGAACCTTCCCGTTAGTGTCGTCAGCGATTCGTCTGCTCGATTCGACCACCAGGCGTAGCGGCCGCTAATCGGCGCCACACTTAGCAGGGGCACCTGGGTCTCCCCCTCAAATGCCACGCTGAGGTCGGCATCACCCCGCAAAACGATGTAGTGAACTCCAAACTGTTCAACCCTCGTGTCCATCTCGAAAGGATAGCTGTCGGGAGCGGCGATCGGAGTCGGCCGGTCAAGGGCTACCCCAATGGTGGATCTGTTGCCCCCCCCCCGGTCTGATGTGTGTTCCAGGTAGTTGGCTACTAGCCAGTCCGCGTATAGATCCTCGAAGGAGAGGTCGGAGCCCAGCTGGGCTAGGGTTTTCTCGACCCCTCGGATCCCGTTCGTCGGTTCTGCTGTCAATGCCTGGGTACCTTCATCGCCGAATAACTGGTGGAAGTAGGCGGCAAACAGATAAGCGGCCTCCCGTTGGCCTTGCTCATCGGCCCAGTGGATCAGTGAGAGGTCGGTCTCTCTGGGATATACCTGCACCGATCCCTCGTCCTTGAACCCAGTGAGGGCGACCGCCAGTTCGGCCAGCCCTTCCCTTAGCCAGCGGTCCTGATTCCGATTCTGATGCCATTGAACCAGGCGTTGCAACTGTCGGGCCAGCAATCCACCGTACGTCGGAGTTCCTATGGTCACGTAGTCCACGTTGATCACCATCATCTCCGCCTCGTTCGATAGTGGATGGACGTCCTTAGGATACTCGTCGATGCTGGATGTGTAGCCGAGTACACCCTCGCCCAGGCCCGTGGCGTGGAGGATGTGGATGCGGGGATCGTGATCGATACCCGGTTGCCACTCAGACCCGAAAGCGGCGCGGACCCTCGGGTGGATGTGCGTCTCGAACACCGCGGCAGCTTCCTCCAACTGTCGGATATCGTGCCACACGCCCCACTCCATCCACATGGCAATGGTCGGGGTCTGCACCCGAAGCCGCGCCTCGATCTGCCGTCGCCCTCCCGTGGCTGGATCGGCAACCCAGAAATCCCGCACGGCATTCGGAACCCGACGCGGTGGCTCGGGGTGGGCGGGGGTGTCCGCTCCCGGCCGCGGGGGGGGCTCGCTCCAGAGATCATCTGGTGAGTGGGGGACCGTCACCTCTGTCGGAGTCGCCACCGGAGAGGAGTCGTACCTGGGCGTGAGAAAGGGGGTGACGGTTGGAGTGGGCGAGGCTCGCGTTGGCGAAGCGGAGGGAGTCGGCCTCGATGTCCGATTTACTTCTGGGCCTGGAACCGCCCTACAGGCCGCCAAGAGCGCCACCAGCACGACGGCCCACCCACGTCTGAGCATCACATCCGTGCTGCTTCTACTAGCCCCGTGAACAGCCCACGCATAGCGGGCGTGGTCTCAACCATCGCCTCGGGATGCCACTGCACACCGACACAGAAAGGGTGATCAGCGGCTTCCAAACCTTCGATGATACCATCCCGTGCATGGGCGACGACCCGCAGCTGATGACCAACGTCCTTGACCGCCTGGTGGTGGGAGCTGTTCACCCCGCATTCGGCGGTGCCGATCAGATGAACTAGACGACTCCCTGGTTCCACGTCGACCGTGTGGGCTACTGTCGCTCGAGGCTGACCGGTGACGCCGCTGTGAGACAACCCGTTGGGCCTCTGCGTGGGGATGTCCTGAATCAGAGTGCCTCCGGCCGCGACGTTCAATACCTGGATGCCTCGACATATCGCCAGCGTGGGTAACTTGTTCCTCAGTGCCCACCTTGCCAGCCACAGCTCGCCACCGTCGCGTCTCTCATCCACCCGCCACAGGAGCCCACAGTCGGCCTCCCCAAAAAATGACGGGTGGATGTCACCGCCGCCCGAGAGGACTAGACCCCTGAGCCTGTCGAGGACGCCTTGTAGCAATTCGGTCTCCAGGTGCGGTGGGATGATCACGGGTCCACCACCGGCCGACGAGACCGCATCGGTGTACGTCTGGGCAACGGCAAATAGGGGGATGCTGGGTGGACGGGCGGACTGATCGGCATAGCCCGTCACCCCGATGAGGGGATATTTCATGGTCGATTACCTGTGCCAAGGAGGACGATGGTCCAGGAGTCCACGCCTACGCACCAAGACGGGCGTAGCTTCAAAACTACGCCCATCATCACCGTTATCACCTCACCAACGGCCTGGCTCTATTTTCGCTTCTCGCGCAATCGAGCTGCCTTTCCTTTTCGATCCCGCAGATAGTATAACCTCGCTCGGCGCACGTGTGCACGACGGACGACTTCGACCTTGTCAACCCGCGGTGAGTGGAGCAGAAAGGTCCTCTCCACCCCTATTCCGTGAGACGCCACGCGCCGGACGGTAAAAGTTGCGTTTGCCCCGCCGCCTCGGACGCGCATAACCGTACCTTGGAAGGCCTGTACACGTTCTCGCTCACCTTCGACGATGCGCACGTACACTTTCACGGAGTCACCTGGAAACAGCTCCGGGATATTCGGGTTGCGCTCCAATTGGCGATCTAGTGATTCTATCAAGTCCATGTTTCAACCACTCACATAAGCTTATCTCGACCCCATTGTGGAGTCTCGCTCCACAAACACAGCCCCAGATTATACCACGCTTCCCCAGTCAGGGCAAACCTCGGGAATCCCCGGACGACCTGCGCCTCGATTCGGGCCGTGCGGGGGATCGCTCATCCCCTCATCCCTGTCCGATCCGTTCACGGGACCAGCCACTTCCCGTTCCCCACCGTCAGGAGGGCAGGCCATTTGCCACCCTAGTCCTCACAGGTACAATGCCCCCTGAACCGTTCACTAGGAAGGAGTCAAAGAATGAACGACAATCTAGATCAGCTCTCCATCGACACCCTTCGTACCCTCGCAATGGACACCGTGCAGAGGGCAGCCTCCGGCCATCCCGGCATGCCTATGGGCGCGGCAGATTTGGCCTATGTCCTCTGGACTCGCTTTCTTAAGCACAACCCCACGGATCCGGCCTGGCCCAACCGAGACCGGTTCATCCTCTCTGCGGGTCACGGATCCGTGTTGCTCTACAGCCTGCTCCACTTGACCGGCTACCAGCTCTCCCTTGATGAGCTAAAGAGCTTCCGTCAGTTGGGGAGTTGCACCCCCGGTCACCCTGAGTACGGGCTCACGCCCGGTGTGGAGACGACCACCGGCCCCCTCGGCCAGGGCTTCGCCAATGGGGTCGGTATGGCCATCGCCGAGCGATTTCTCGCGGCCACCTTCAATCGGCCTCACTATCCCATCTTCGATCACCATACGTATGCCATCGTGTCCGACGGCGACCTCATGGAAGGGATCAGCCACGAGGCCGCTGCCCTGGCAGGACACTTGGGATTGGACAAGCTGATCTCCCTTTACGATGCTAACCGAATCTCCATCGAGGGATCCACGGATCTCACCTTCACGGAGAGCGTGGCTGACCGTTTCCGGAGCTGCCATTGGCACGTGCAGGAGGTGAATGGCCACGACTGGAAGGCCACCGAAGAGGCGATTCGCGCAGCCCGGGAGGAGCTGGAGCGTCCCTCGCTTGTCATCTGCCATACGCACATCGCCTATGGCTCGCCCAACAAGCAGGATGACGCCGCATCGCACGGAGCCCCCTTGGGAGCGCAGGAGGTTGCCCAGACGAAGGAAGCCCTCGGATGGCCCCCTGATGCCGAGTTCTGGATCCCCGAAGAGGTTCAGGCCCTTTTCCGGAAGGCCCTGGAACGGGGCCGTCAAGCGCAGGACGTGTGGCAAGATCTCTTTGAGCGCTACACCGAAGAGTATCCGGACGAGGCGGCGCTCCTCAAGTGCCTCTGGGAGGGTGAGCTCCCCGACGGGTGGCGCGACCTTCTTCCTGCCTTCCATTCCGACGACGGGCCTTTGGCGACCCGAAGAGCCTCGGGCACGGTTCTGAATGCCATAGCGGATTCGCTGCCAACCCTCGTCGGCGGATCGGCCGATCTGGCTCCGTCGACCAAGACTTGGCTCGATGGCTACGGGGACTTCCAGCGGGAGAGTCCCACGGGTCGCAACCTCCACTTCGGCGTCCGAGAGCACGCCATGGGCGCTATCCTCAACGGCATGGCCCTCCACGGCGAGTTACTCCCCTACGGCGGTACGTTTCTCATCTTTAGCGACTACATGCGTCCGGCGGTCCGGCTGGCTGCTATGATGGGGTTGCCTGTCATCTACGTGTGGACCCATGACTCCGTGTGGATTGGGGAGGACGGTCCCACTCATCAGCCCATCGAGCACCTGGCAGGACTCAGGGCCATTCCCAATCTGGAGGTAATCCGACCGGCCGACGCCGGCGAGACCGTCGTGGCTTGGCGTGTCGCCCTCGAGCGTCGGGATGGACCCACCGGGATAGTCCTCTCGCGCCAATCATTGCCCATTCTGGATCGGAGGGAAAACGCGCCCGCGGCTGATCTGGAGCGCGGAGCCTACGTCCTCAGTGAGGCCCCGGCGGGCTTTCCGGACTTGATCCTGATGGCGACTGGTTCTGAGGTGCACGTGGCGCTGGAAGCCCAAGGGATTCTCGTCAGCCAAGGCGTGCAGACGCGTGTCGTCTCGATGCCCTGCTGGAAGCGTTTCGACGCCCAGTCCGAGTCCTATCGAGACAGGATCCTACCTCCACCCGTCACCAAGCGGCTGGCCATAGAGGCGGCAGCAACTCTGGGATGGGAGCGCTATGTCGGCTCCCAGGGGGCAGTGATGGGCATGGAGCGCTTCGGTGCCTCCGCTCCAGCTCACGACCTGATGCATCTTTTCGGCTTCACCGCTGGGGAGGTGGCGCGGCGTGCGTTGGAGATCGTGGAAGGAGCGCCCCGTGAGTGACGATGGCGCTAGGCGTGTCACCTACTCCGGCTACTACGGCGCCGACAGTCGGCCGGTGCGCGGCGTCATCCCGGCTGAGGCCGTCGTGGACCTCGTCGTAAACGGTCGGGCTCTAGTCAACCTGATGTGCACACCGACCCGCCTGAAGGACCTGGCTCTGGGATTCCTCTTCAATGAAGGGCTGATCGACAGCCTCGACGAGGTGGCGGTCATCGAGTTGTGCGGTCACGGCCAGAGCGTCGACGTCTGGCTCCGACACGACATCGAGAGACCGGAGCTGCGCGCCATCACCTCTGGTTGCTCAGGCGGAACGACCTTCGGCTCAGCGCAGGAACCGCCTCAACGGGTCGAATCCGACTTGTTGATTGCGCCCAAGACCGTCACCAGCCTGATGGAGGAGCTTTCGAAGGCATCATCCCTGTATCGTAGAGCCGGCGGTGTGCACAGCGCGGCTCTGGCTGCTCTTGGGCAGGAAGATCCCCTGATCTGCGTGGCTGAGGACATCGGTCGCCATAACACCCTGGACAAGATCACTGGAGCGTGGCTGCGAGCGGGAAGACCTACCGAGAGCCTCATCGTGCTCACGAGTGGTCGTGTGAGCTCGGAGATGGTGAGCAAAGTGGCTCGACTGGGTGCCCCCGTTATCGTGTCGCGTACCTCTCCCACCTCCCTCTCCAAGGAACTGGCGCAGGCCGCGGGTATCACGCTCATCGGTTACACGCGCCGCCGCAGTTTCCGAGTCTACGCGGGTGAGGAGCGACTGGTGACGGAGTCCTAGACCGGGAGGACAACCGCGAGCGGATAGGCCTGCTTCTCTATCCCGACCCCTCGGCTCCGGATGACAGCTCTTCGACCAGGGGCTCGAAGGATCGTAGCGCACGTATCAGCCGATCCTGCTGGAGACTGCCGGTCAAGTCCCCCCGTGTGCGTTCCAGAACGCCTCGCAACTGATCGACGCGGTGGCGCAATCCCCCGGTAATCGCATTGGGAAAGTCGAACCCGTTGGCCACATCGTATACGTCGTCCATGATGCCTAACAGACGCTCGGCTTCCTCGAGGTTTCCCTTGCGCATCTCGTCCAGAGCTCGGCGCCGGAGCTCGCTGGCCGCCTCGCACAGTCCGTTGAGATAAGAGGGATAGGTGACGTTCAGGTCTTCCGGCTCCGGGATCTGGTTTCCCTCCACCAGGGCCAGGGTCACGTGCGCTTCCACCAGTTCCTTAAGCGCATCCCGGGTGTACCCCGCATATCGCAGATCGGGATAGGACTCCAGTGACTCCAGAATCCTGACAGCTAGGTCATCCGCTTGTTTGAGCAATTGACGAGCGGATGGCCACTGATCGCGGTGGCTGGCACGAATCGCATGACCGCAGAGACGGATCAACTCCCGCGTCCGATGCAGGGCGCTATCCCGCACTGCGTTCCGCATTTCGAAGTCACCGCGGATACGCTCGGCCACCGTATCCAGATTCTCGATACTGATCGGCACGCGATTCACTCCTCGGACGGATCCGGCGGGGTGACACCACCGAAGAACTGCTGAGCCAGTTTGCCTCCGCCCGACGGAAGGTCGATCTCCCCGAACTGAGCCTCGTATTTCTCCAAATTGTCGCTCAGAGCCCGCAGCAGGAGCTTCGCGTGCATCGGCGTCGTGACGATCCGGGCGTACACCTTCGACTTGGGTGCATTGGGCAGAACACGCGCGAAGTCGATCACAATCTCGGACGGGGAGTGCGTGATCATCGCGAAGTTGGCGTACGTGGCCTCGAGATCCACCGGGACCTCGATGTTGACCTTCTGCTTTCGGGGACGTGCGTTACTCATCTGTGACCTCCTGATGCGGCGAGTAACTTGAAGCGTGAGCCGGCGAAGCTGGGATCCTGTCGCTCGCCCATAGCGAAATCGAGGACAAACTCCGAACTGCGAGGGAGGAGAGACCGCCGGCCGAGTGCTGCCCGCCTTGGATCAAGATGCCGAGGGCAGGGACGGCGGTCTTCTGGCACTGCCTGAGCTAGAAGGGGATGTCCCCCGGATCCTCCGCGGGCGGCTCGTCGGGAATCTCATCCGGACCGCGACCGGGGCCTACGCCGCCCCGCCCCCCCAAGAACTTGACCGTCTGAGCTGTCATCTCGAAAGAGGCCCTGGGATTGCCGTTCCGGTCAGTCCACACGCGCGGACCGCCCGTCTCCGGATCGGGTTGCAATCGCCCCTCCACAAGGACCTGCCGGCCTTTCTCAAGATATTCAGCGCATACCTCGGCCATCCGCCGCCACGCTGTCACGCGGAACCAGGCCGTCTCCTCACCGGGGCTGCCATCCGCGTTCGTCCAGCTCCGATTGGTCGCCACCGACAGAGTAGTGACCGGCGTTCCGTCAGACGTGTAGCGCAGCTCTGGGTCCTGGCCCAGGTTCCCAACGATTGTGAGTTTTTGATACATGTCGGAGCCTCCTGTGTTGAAAGGGTTACACTGCCTCCATCTTACTCCAACTTCCGCGGGAGGTCAAACAGGTCGCATCAGTTGCAGAGCCCACTCCTAGGATCGGCGATCCACGCGTGGCTGGGTCGGCAACGACAGGCTGACTCAGCCACGCGCGACGTTCCAGTGAGAGGACTTAGACCCAGCCCCGCAACTTGCAGGCCTCGGCCACCCGGGCTACGGCCACGATGTAGGCGCCCATGCGGTTCTTCACGCCGTGCTTCTCCGTTGTCTCGTGCACGGCGTCGAATGCTGCCGTCATCTTAGTGTCCATCCGCTGGTGGACCTCTTCCAATTCCCAGTAGTAGTTGTAGGCGTTCTGGGCCTGCTCGAAATAGGACACGGTCACGCCTCCCGCGTTACAGACGAAATCGGGGATCACGTAGACACCCTTCTCGTGCAGCAGGTCGTCCGCTTCCGGCGTGGTGGGACCGTTGGCACCCTCGGCCAGGATCTTAACCTGGGGCGAGATTCTAGGCGCCGTCTCACGGGTGATGACGTTCTCAATGGCGGCTGGGATCAGTACGTCCACGTCCATCGTCAGCCAGGCGTCTCCCTCCAGCACCTCATATCCCGCCTCCATCGCCGCATCTTTGTCGATGGTCCCGTAGGCGTCGGTGATCGACGCCAGGAAACCGGGGTCGATACCCTGCTTTCTCTTGTACGTGTAGGCCGTACGATCGTTCGAGTCCCAGCAGGATACGCACAGCACGCTGCCGCCCAGCATATCGATGTGATTCTCGGCAGCGGACTGCGCCACGTTTCCGAAGCCCTGAATCGAAGCTGTGGTACCCTCCGAGTCGATCTCCAGCCGTTTCAGTGCTTCTCGAATGGTGACGACCACCCCCAGTCCCGTCGCCGTCCCTCGCCCCGCCGAACCGCCCAGTGGCAGCGGTTTCCCGGTGATGACGCCGGGTGCGTGATGACCGACCATCGTCTCATACTCATCCAACATCCATGACATGACCCGCGGGCTGGTGGCCACATCGGGTGCGGGAACGTCCACGTCCTCCCCGATGAAGCTGGCGATCTCCCGCATGTAAGCCCTGCTCAGCCGCTCGAGCTCCGTCTCTGAGAGCTCCGTGGGATTACAGACGACGCCCCCCTTGCCACCTCCCAGGGGGAGCCCCACGACGGCCGTCTTCCACGTCATCCAGGCCGCCAGCGCCCGCACGGTGTTGATCGTCTCCTCCGGGTGGAAGCGAATTCCCCCTTTGGTCGGGCCTAGCGCGTTGTTGTACTGAACGCGATACCCTTTGAAGACTTCGACGCTGCCGTCGTCCATGCGCACGGGGAGAGTGACGTGGAGCTCGCGCCGCGGCCAGCGCAGCAGCTCATGCGTCGCCTGGTCTAGTCCCATGATCTCAGCTGCCTCATCAAGCTGGTGCTGCGCCATGGCGAACGGATTCTGTTCAGACATTCGGTTTGCCTCCATATGGATTGTCTAAGTTTTATGCAGCCGCGGCCTCCCGCCGGCTGATTCCACTGCGGGCGTGACCCTGGCTCAGAGAGCCTCGCCCGAGCTGTCGAGGACGCTGCCTTGACGAGCCTGGAGCGTCTTCCCATTATTGGTTCCTCGGACGAGCTTCACGCCCATCCCGGAATCGAATCACTGGTCCCGTCGATTCTCCAGCTCTTTCTCTGTCAGTTCCCTGGCTATCTGAGGGTTGGCCTTCCCTCGGGTAGCCCTCATGATCTGTCCGAGGAACCACCCCAGCACCTGTCTCTTCCCTGCGAGGTATTCCTGGACTTGCTCAGGGTTCTCATCCAGCGTTCTCCTGACCACTCCCCTCAGCTCTCGAATATCCGAGACCTGCGTCAGGTCGCGTGCCTCAATGATCTCTGGCGCGCGGCGACCTGTGCTTACCATCTCGGCCAAGACCTCTCGACCTGTGCTTCGGTTGATCAAGCCGGTGCTTACCAGTTCGATCAGCTCGGCCAGCGCTGCAGCTGGTAGATCAAGCTCCCCGATGCTCCGGTCAGTACCTTTAAGCAGTCGGAACAACTCGCCCGTGATCCAGTTGGCGGCCTGCTTGGCATCGACTCCCGTCTCAACCACACGCTCGAAGGTGTCCGCCACGGCCCGGTCTTCCGCAAGCACCCTGGCGTCATACGCGCTCAGTCCGTGTGTCACCACGAAGCGCGCCCGCTTCGCTTCCGGCAACTCAGGCAGCTGGCCCCGTAGGGATTCCACCTTCTTACGGCTAATCTCCAAAGGAGGGATGTCCGGATCCGGGAAATACCGGTAGTCGTGGGCAAACTCCTTGCTCCGCTGCGGTACAGTCACACCGGCGTCCTCGTCCCAACCGACTGTTTCCTGTTCGACCGTGTCACCGCTCTCCAGAGCTGCGCTCTGAAGCTCGATCTCGTAAGCGACGGAGTCGCGGAGCGCTCGAAACGAGTTCAGATTCTTGATCTCGCGACGGATCCCCATCAGCTCTGAACCCTCCGGTCGCACGCTCACGTTGGCCTCGAAGCGCATGACGCCCGCCTCCATCTCTCCAGTGTTGACCTCTAAGTAGACTAGAATCTCATGCAGTGCTTCCCCGTAGGCTCGTGCTTCATCTGCCGAACACAAGTCCGGCTCCGACACGATCTCCAGCAAAGGTACGCCTGCTCGGTTGAGATCGACCCGGCTGACTCGACCATCGTGGTAGAGCTTGCCGGCATCCTCCTCCAAGTGAGCCCGCCTTATCCCGACCCGTTTTCGTGTGCCCCCGCTGTCGATCTCCAGATACCCGTCCGCCGCCAGTGGGAGAGCATACTGGGAGATCTGGTACCCTTTGGGCAGGTCTGGGTAGAAGTAGGACTTCCGGGCGAAACGGTTGGTCGGCAGGATGTCACAGCGGAGAGCCAGAGCGGTCTTGATGGCGATGTCTACGGCCCTGCTGTTGACCACGGGCAGAACACCCGGCATACCCGCACATACGGGACAGACGTAGATGTTCGGTGCCACGTCGCCCGTGTCGGCGACCACCGGACACCCGCAGAACATCTTGGAGCAAGTGTGAATCTGAGCGTGGACTTCCAGGCCGATGACGGCTTCGTATCGCATACTGATATAGGCTGCTGCTTGCCACTGTGACCGCATTCGTCATTCTAAGGAGCGGAGGAAGAAACGCACCGGCTGAAGCGCAGCGGCTGGACCGACGAAGGACCTCGCTCACACTGGCCACAGAAAAACCCTGCGTGGGCGCACTACCGCCAACCAGGATGCTCCCCTTGCCCGCGTGCAATTGGGGTACTAGCCTTCGTCTTTCTTCCCAGGACGACGGCGCGACGTATCAATTATACCCCACTCCCTACATTCCACCATAGGTCCACACGCGTACGTACGCTCACCCCAACTGCCTCAGCCCTGCACGGCTGCACCATCATCCTACGGCCAGTCCAGTCCCATCTGTCAGCTGCTGACACCCAGCGTCGACAGCGACAGGCCCGCTCGCTGCCGTATTCCCTCTCTCCTGGGGAGAGGGCCAGCCTGGCCACCCCCAACGCCGACAACAGGATGCCCTTTCTGTCAGAGACGGATCATCCGTGGCGACGAACGAACCGTTCGATACGCTCTAGAGCCTGCTCGATCTTCTGGCTGCTGGTCGCGTACGAACAGCGCACGTGGTTCTTCCCCGCCTTGCCAAACGCACGACCGGGAACCACGGCTACCCGCTCCTCCTGAAGAAGCTTCTCGGCAAACTGATCATCGTCCATACCGGTAGCCTCAACGGAAGGAAAGGCGTAGAACGCGCCGTGTGGCTCGAAACAGGTCAGTCCCAGCTCGTTCAGCCCATCCACCATCAAACGCCGCCGACGGTCGTACCGTGCTACCATATCCTGCACGAAGGGCTCTCCCTCACGCAGAGCCGCCAAGGCCGCGTGTTGTGATACCGTCGGCGCACACATGATGGTGTACTGGTGTACTTTTCGCAGCTGTGCCAGGATTTCGGCCGGCCCGGCGACGTAGCCGATTCGCCAGCCAGTCATCGCGTATGCCTTCGAGAAACCTTGCAGGAGGATGGTGCGGTTGGCCATACCAGGGAGACTGGGGACGCAGACGTGCTCCGTGTCGTAGACCAGTCGATCGTAGATCTCATCCGAGATAACCAGCAGGTCGTGCTGTTGGGCGATCGCGGCGATCTCACTCAACCGCTCGCGGCTCATCACAGCCCCCGTCGGGTTGTTCGGATAGCCGATCAGCAGCGCTTTGGTGCGCCCGGTGACTGCCCTCGCGATCTCCTCCGCCGTAACCTGGAACCCGTTCTCGACCTTCGTAGGCACGATGACCGGTCTGCCACCCGCGAAGGTCACCCCAGGCGCGTATGAGACGAAGCACGGCTCCGGGATGATGCACTCGTCGCCCGGGTCGAGGCACGCGGCAAGAGAGAGATAGAGGGCCTCCGACACGCCCACGGTGACCAGGATCTCGTTGGCCGGATGGTAAGTCTGGTGATACAGTCGATCGAGGTGCTCCGCGATGGCGCGGCGGAGCGCCATCAAACCCGAGTTGGAGCTGTAGTGCGTCTCACCCCGTTCCAACGATGCCATCCCCGCTCTCACGATCGGCTCCGGTGTGTCGAAGTCCGGCTCGCCGATACCCAGGCTGATGACGTCCTCCATAGTGGCAGCGATATCGAAGAAGCGGCGGATACCGGATTCTGGTACGTCCACGATGCGCTGTGAGACTAGGTCGCTGACGCGAGCCATTGCAGGAAGCCTCCTTAGTAATGCCCTATCAGTGTCTCTCTCAGGGGATCTAGATGTCACAACTCAAGTCTCGACGCTCGACCCACATCAACTCCGCGATACCCCTGAAATGTCCTGCAACGATGATCGGGATGTAGACGATACTCTGGGCAGTGCCATTCCCCCGATCTTTGTGGTAGCGGATCGGAGAGAGGTCTCCGGCCCGATAACGGGCGTAGAACTCCTGGATCTTCGCCTGAGAGGACGGGCGGTGGCAGTCGTACAAGCTCTTTCCAATCAGCTCCTTCCCACCGTGATCCTTGTAGTGGGCAATGGCGCGATCATTCAGGAAAACGATTCGTCCGGCTTCGTCGGCCACGGTAACCTCGGCCCGTAGGCCCGAGAATAGGCTGCCGAGCTCAAGTTGGTCCATCACGATTCTCCTTCTCCGTGCCTCAGCCTCCAGGCCCCCACGCCGATAGCTGTCGCCAGTGCCAACAGCCCGACCACGGCGGTTACCACAGTCTTTGGTTCCATCCCTGGCATGACGGCGCCCTCCAGTCCCGCCTCGGCACCGTATTCGGCAAACAGCTGACCCCACTTCGTCTCCAGTGCTCTCTCGACCCGCTTCCGGCCGACGAAGGGATACCAGTAGACGTTGTGGTAGAAGTTGCTTGCGAAATAGGACCAGGGGACCAACGGCGTGCGCAGGAGTAGGTTCTCCAGTGGCTTGAGAGGACCGTGGTAGATTGCCTTCTGACCGCGGCTGGCCAGAGTATCCTCCTGCACGAAGCCCCATTCTTGGTTCATCACCCAATCCCGGTCCTCGCCGAGGATCTCGATCTGCTCGATGTCCCCGACGCCAAGACCTCGGTCGTCAGCGATCCGGATGAAAGGGATGGACAGAGGGTCGAATCCCTGCAGATAGGCGGACACGGCGTCAATGGCCACCTGATCGGCCGAGGCCAGGATGACGTCCTTCTCGTGCCAGCGCATCGCTCGCGGGCCGGGGCCGTCCCCAGCGAAGGTACCATCCATCACAGCGAACACCCCTGGGTGGATATCCTGTTGTATCGCCAGCAGGTCTACCAGCGTCTTGTGGATGTTTGCGTGGGTCCAATGGCGCTTCCGGCCCAGCAGGCCGCCAAAGGCGTTCTTCATAGCGCCCGTGATAGTCGTGAAGACGTGAGTCTTGACGGTTGGCAATTGCACCACGTTCCGCCCAATCAGCAGTTCAGGGATCATCACGCCTTCGGGGTAGATCTTGTCCAGCACCAGGAAGGGCTCTTCCGGCTCGTATCGCACCCAGTTGTGTTGAGGTTCGAACAGATGGACGTTCCGGGCCTTGTAGGTATCGACCACGAACTTGTGCTTGTTGTTGACCTCGCCCACGTGGGCGTCCACAACGACCGTGTCGTTATGCGCGGCAATCAGCTCATCATATCCGGCGGCCCGCAGGCCTCGAATCACTCCTTCCAGCTGCCAGGGGGCCGTCGAGCACGCTGGATACCACGTTTGCCAGGAGATGTTGATCTTCAGAATCGTCTCCTTGTCCTGCGGCAAGGCATCCCGCACGCCCGCCAGCTCCAACAATCGGACGTAGTCCTCGACGACCGTTTTAGGTGCAGTGCGCAGGATCGCGACCTGACCTCTTCCAGGAAACTCTCTGGTCATAATCCCTCCAAAGTTACCCCCACTGTCTGGTGCACACGAACCGCCATTCTACCATGCAAAGGTCCACCGTCAAAGACGCGGAGTGTTCGCCACCAGGAGCAAGGGTTTTGACATCAGAGACCTTTGAGGTTTCGATTGACACCTCGCAGCATGCTTTCTTGTGCCCGCTGAAGGCGTTTTCGGGTCTTGACAGGCCGCGCGAAAACCTCAAAGGTCTAAAACAAGTGCTCCTGGTGTTCGCTACCTGGACTGCGGGTCTGTCCTGCGGCCGAGTGCTCCGGCTAAGGGGCTCAACCGGTAGGGGGCTCACGGATCCCTAGTCTTCCTTCCGGGACGTCATCCCCTGCCTCCACTAAACAACGCGGGGCACCCGGGCCAAAATCTCGGAGATTACCTCGTAGTTAATGGTGCCCAGCCACTCTGCCACCTGTTCGGTCGTTATCTCATCATCTCCCTGCCGTCCGATGAGGACCACTTCGTCGCCGACCCGGACGCCAGGAATCTCATCCACGTTGATCATCGTCTGATCCATACAGACCGTGCCCACAATGGGTGCTCGCTGCCCCCGTATCAGCACGCTCTCCCAACGCGTTGGCGCGCGACGGAACCCATCGGCGTAGCCCACCGGGATCACCGCTATCGCTTCCTCTGTCGCGGTCCGATACGTGTTTCCGTAGCTCACATAGCTGCCCGCTGATAGCGTCTTGACCTGAGCAATACTCGTCTTCCAGGATAGCGCCGGGCGACACCCTCTTGGAAGCGTGACCTGGCCAGAGGGGCGAAGGCCGTACATCGCTAGTCCTAACCGGACCAGATCATAATGGGACTCGGGGAGCCGAAGAACGGCTGCTGAGTTGGCGCAGTGGGCCAGGGGAAAGGTGATCCCCCGTTGTTCTAGCCGCCTTAGTACGTCCTGGAACCGGCTCAGTTGCCAGCGCGTGTAACCCAGGTCCTCTTCATCGGCCACCGAGAAATGGGTGAATATGCCTTCCAACTCCAGGCTCGGTAGGTCGCGAATCTCCTCAACGAATGGGATCACCTGGTCGGGCAGTAGCCCCAGTCGACCCATCCCTGTATCCACCTTTACGTGAACGCGCGCCGTGCGCCGCAGTTCCGTTCCGGCCTGACTGTAGATTCGTGCCACTTCGGGATCATAGAGCGTCAGGGTGAGATTGCGGAGCAGGGCCTCCTTGGCCAGCCAGGCGGGCGTGTATCCCAGGACCAGGATCCGACCATCGATCCCGGCCTCGCGGAGCCGAATCCCCTCGTTGACGGACGCGACCCCGCAGCAGGAGGCTCCGTTGTTGAGAGCAGTCCGTGCCACCTTGAGCGCCCCGTGCCCGTACGCGTCGGCCTTGAGCACGGCCAGGATCTCCACCGCTGGTCCCACGAGTTCTTTGATCTGTCGGACGTTGTAGCCTACGGCTTCCAGATCCACTTCTAACCACGTGGGACGCTTCGGACGCTGTGTCTGAACCTTCAAACCCTTCAGCCGTCGGACGAGGCGCTTGCTGTCTGACCGATCCGTCAGAAGCTGTTCCACCACGTCCTCCATGTGTGTTTCCACATCACCCTTCACCAGCACGATATCGTCCGTCGTCAACCGGGGGCGCAGTCTGCCGACGACGTCCTGCACTGTATGGGTGACGATGATCCTATCCCGAGCGAGACCTGTTTCCTCAGCAGCCTGAGCGATCCAGCCAGCGCGCTCTCCTTTTGTGACCAGGAGATCCACGCAGCTGGCTGCTGCTCGCCCTACCTCTCGATGGCCCTCGAAGGCATAGCTGCCCAGCTGCGCCATATCCCCCAGAACGGCGACTCGTCGCTCCGCTGGGTAGTCAGCCAGGGCGGATAGGGCCTGAAGGGCAGCCGGTGGGTTGGAGCCCGCTGAGCCGTCGAGTATCACCGCGCCGCCGGCGCCCTCCAGCAGCTGCAGCCGGCCCGGAGCTGGCCTGAGCGTTTCCAACGAATCTAGGATGTCGTCCCAGGGAATGTGCCAACTCAAGGCCACCGCCACCGCTGCCAGGATGGTGCCCGCCTGATGCCGCCCCAGGAGACGGCTTCGAACTTCTGCCCGGGCCGGATAACCAGGAATGCCGAGACCACTCACGCCTGGGAAGTGGATCACCAGTTGGAGCCCTTGGCTGTCGGGCCGAAGATCCGACGCGACGATGTCCGCATCCGGACTGGTGCCGTAGGTGATGACCTTGCCCGCCGTATGCTCATCCATCGCGCGTACGCGAGGATCGTCGTAGTTGAGCACGGCCACGCCCTCTGGCGGCAGCGCCCGGACCAGTTGCGCCTTCTCCTCCGCGATGGCCTCTAGAGTGTCGAAATAGGCCAGATGGGCACACCCGACCGACGTAACCACCGCCACACGCGGTTGGGTCAGTCTAGCCATCGCGGCGATTTCCCCGAACGCGTGGCTGGCCATCTCCAGGACCGCTACATCATGCTCGGCCGTGAGTCCCTCCGTCGACAATGGGAGGCCGAAGCTGTTGCTCAGCCCCGGCGGATTCGAGAAGACCGTGTACTGCGCGGCCAGCACCGCCGAGATGGCACGACAGGCGTCGGTCTTTCCCGTCGAACCCGTCACGGCCACGGTTCGCGGAGTGTGTCTCCGCCACACGAATCTGGCCCAATCGGAGAGGGCAATCCGCGTGTCGGGCACGACGACGCAGGGTACCCTCGGATTCGAGGGTGGAAACTGACAGAGGACGCCCCCGGCTCCTGCAGCGACTGCCGCGGCCAGGTAGTCGTGACCGTCTCCCCCCTCCGTCTTCACCGCGACGAAGAGCTCGCCGGTCCTGAGCCGTTGGCTGTTGTAGCAGAAGGCCGGGAATGCGGCGGGCATCGAAGGACCCACCAATCGCCCCCCGGTCGCTGCAAGCAGATCGTCTAGATGGATCATGGCCGGAATCTCTCTCGATTATAGCATCACGCCAGGTCGGTCGCAAAGAGGAATGGCCCACTGGTGTATCATCGATTCAGGAAGTCGAACGACTTGACCGTACTGGAAAGTTGGTGCATCGAAGCCCGACTTCTTAACGACCACAGCCTCTGAAGGGCGAATGGCTGGAATAGATGGATAGCTGGGAACCCAGAGAGAGGCTTTTCTTAGGCCCCACGACCTTCGATCGCCCTGGACGCTCCGATGCTCATCTGCCACTTCGCGGATCGAACCGCGATGGGCGGTGAACTGCCGGCGGGCGCGCGAGAGCATCACGCAGTACGTGTCACCGGCTGCACTATTGGGTCGATCGGAGCCCCAATAGGCCGGTCTCGGGGTGGAACCACAATCTGGGCGACTCATGGTCGTGAAGGGTCACCGGCCGACCAACGTGTTTTGGCCTGCCGGGGGCTTCGATAGGGACGTCGTGGTCGTCGTCATGGATGGGACGCTTAGACTTGCTGCGGGCGACGAGACCGGTTGGTGTGATCTAAAGGGACGGGCTGTGTGGATCGGACGAAGGCTTTGGATGCGGCTCCGCGCTCAGCGAAGGGAATCTCGGGCGGGCCGTGCGGCTGTCGACGATCGTGATAGGCGCCGGATCTGCCCCGTGGTGCCGGGTGCCGGCGGGGAGAATCGGAGGCGCGCCCCCCCGGGCGTCGCTGATTTGCGGCCCAGACCTCGTCCACGGCGCCAAGCCCGTCTTCGCCCAGAACCTTGATCACGTCGACTGCGCTGTAGCCGCCACGGAGGCGGGGACCCCCGCCTCCGTGCATAGCGCAGCCGAACAAGGCCTAGACGGTCCTACTCAAGCCGCAAGTCGTACCAGAAGATGACGTCGTGGTAGTTCGGGTTCGCCACGAACCCGACGGTGTCGCTGCGGAACGCATAGAATTCCGGAACATCCAGGACAAAGATGGCGGCCCCTTCGTCCATCAGGATGCGCTGAACCTCGGTGTGGAGTCGATTGGCCTCCTCCAGGTCTCCCAGGGCTTCCGCTGCTAGGGCCTCCATCATCAGGCTGTCGACCTCAGGGTTGTCGTACCC
>SKQX01000223.1 GCA_007118795.1 Thermoflexales bacterium
CTGGACCTTGTGGGGTGCTTCGCACCTGGAGAGCGCCTGGGCATCCGTATTCGCAGCCACAAACTCCACGGCGGGAATACCCACTTGAATCATCCGGTCGACGGCATTGCTGCCGGCACCGCCTACGCCGATCACTTTGATTGAGACCGCATTCCCGTTATCGATTGTGTTCACAATCATCCTCCCCTTTCCTTTAGGCGCGAGTTAGCACCCCACCCACAGTTTAGATGCCGAATGTGATCAACTCCTCGGCCACAGCTGCCCCATTCTCCTCCGACTCCGAGCGCGTCCTTTGCCAGGCCGCGGGACTCCATATCTCCAGGTGGGAGAAGAGACCAACCACCACCGCGTGATCCCGGATGCCGGCGTACTGGCGCAGCGCCTGAGGCAACAGGATGCGGCCTTCCTCGCCTACCGTCGAGGCCCGAGCCCCGGAGAACACCAGGCGGCTGAAGGCTCGGGCCGACGGGCTGGTCAAAGGAAGCCGGTGTGCCATCCTCGTGGTCAGCTTCCCCCACTCGGCAGCGGGATACACCACCAGGCAAGGATCGATCCCTCGCGTGACAACAACGTCACCCGCAAGCTCTGCTCGGAACTCGGAGGGAATCGTCAACCACCCCTCTTCGTCGGCACGACAGTGAGACTCCCCTATCAACATGGTGTGTCCGGTGCGAGCCTACTTCGATACACTCATCCTCAGCACGTGGCCGCTGTCGTCGACCACCACCTTCACCACCTGATGGTGATGACCATCTCCCTTGACCGATATGCTCTTCTCGAACGTCACAGCCCAGCCCGCAGACCGCTGCCTTACGTGCTGGGGCATCGAATCAGATCCTAAGCCTTTCTTCTCCCGCACCGTTGGCGGACTGCACGGCTTCTGACAGGTACCGTCACAGACCGGCAGGGGTTTTGCTCGAACTCGCGCATCCGACATGTGCGGCAGGCTGGCCTCGATGCGACCCTTCACCCTGCTGACCAGCTCGTCGGACGCGTACCTCCCCCCCGCTTCGGACCGACTCTGGCAGATGATCGGCGGACAGATCCCCTTGCTCACCGACTGCACGGGCGCGCTCCCGTGGATAGCCGTGATCGGCAAAGAAGGGTCCCCGTACAGCACGAAGCTGATCAACGCCTTTTGATCCTCCCCGTCCAGATACCCCTGTCGCTGATGCATCTCCCGTGCCAGGCTTGCCTTGGCGTACCGCAGTGCCTCTCCCGCGGTCAGGTGCGCTCGCAGCCCCTCCCAGAAGTATCGGCCCACCAGATCAGCCCCCAATAGAGGCGGGGCCATCGACCCGTACGCCACTTTGGTGGATCCTACGACAGCCAGAGCGCGCGCCTCCAGAAAACGCAGGGCGATGGCATCGCGGACGCTCTTTCCCAGGATGTTCGCTCCGTAGCACGCCTCCGTGAATATCACCGCGTCGGCATAGTCCGCCGCGGTCAGATCCCGCGGACGGAGAGCCAGAGGAAACAGGGGATAATCAGCTGGGAACAGGGTGTCCCGCTGGCCATACCAATTGGGCCCGTCCTCGATGCCGTGTAGGTTGAAATAGCCGAAATAGGGCCGTTCCGTGATCCGAAAACCTTCATACGTGAGGGGCGGACAGGTCCTCAACTGGCTATCGTCTCCGATGACACTGAAGACCGCTCGGGACGCCTTTCGCCAGATGCTCGCGGAGTACCCTAATCCCCTTCCGTTCGCCCTTATCTGTGTCAGCGATTGAAGGGTATGGCTCAGACCCGTGATCTGCCCCCCCAGGACACCCAACAGACCCTTGGGGCCGATTCGCCTTCGATGCGCGTCCACGGCCGTCTCGATGAGAGAGTGAAGAAAGCCCAGCCCCTCACGGTCCCCGTCCGGTAGCCGTCCCACCGCCCTCTCGGGGATCAGGTAGTTCGTGTCCCGACAGGCGTACGGGTTGTCCGAAGGAACATCTGCATCCTGGTCATCCACCGGGTTCGACAAGCGGTGAAACGGGATGATCCTGTCGCCTCCGACGATCAGGACGTATCGAATCACCCCGCCCCGGTCCTTCAGTTGATCATCCATCTGATCGATAAGTCGCTTGATCTGCCACGGATTCCGCGCATCGACGGGCTCTAGCCCCCAGCGGACCACAGACGGATCATCGTCCACGTAGATGAGGGAGCAGTCCAGACCGGTGTGTTGCCAAACGGCCTCCCGGAGCCGGCCCAGATCCGAGTCCAGTTGCTCGAAGCCGAGCTGTCCATACTTCGCCATCAGCGCTCGACGGCTGGAGATGATCAGGTATAGATCGTCTCCCTGTGGGAGGTGGGCCCCTTTGGCTTCGGCCGGAAGCCCATCTGGACCCTCGCTCGCCAGAAAGGCAATGACACGGTCTAGCTCTCGTTGAGCCTCTTTGACGGCGTCCGGCACCTGCCCGTTAGCGCCCTGTCTCAGACCCTCCGTCCGAGGGCCGCCACTACAGCTCTTCCTGGAATCCGCCATCGTTCATCCTCTCCTCGTCAGTTACCCTGGCGCTCACGGCAGATAAAAGACATCGCGCTCACTGCTGCCCACTGCTTGTAGGCGTCAGCGTGCCCAGGCTGAAGCTTGATAGCCCGGCGGAGGTTGGCGGCCGCCTCCGGATACCGTTTCAGATGCTTGTACGCCACGCCAACACCGTAGCAGTACTCGGCTCGGTCGGGGTCCCGTTCCAGCGCTTCCAGATACGCCCCTAGAGCGTCGTCGTATTCGCCCCGTGCCTCATGGGTTCTGCCCAACTCGTAGTGCCCCTGCGAGTTTTCGGGTTCCAGATGGACAGTCTCCGCAGCGTGCTTCAGCGCCTTGTCCAGATGACCCTGCTCCCGGCACAGCCTAGCGAGGCGAATGTGATGCATCGCACACTGCGGGTCCGTCACCACCGCCTGCTCGAAGACCTGCATAGCCTCATCGTACCGCTGCTGTTCCTCATACACCTGGCCCAGGGAACCGTACGCCTCGGCCATGGTGGGATCCAGCCCCACGGCGGCTTCCAGATGCTCGGCCGCACCCTGGTAACGCCCTAGCTGCTTGAGGGCATACCCCATCCTGTACCGATATAGGGCGTTCTCCTCATCGAGGCCTACCGCCTGCGAGTAGGCCGCCAGCGCCTTCTCCCACTCACCCTCGGCATCGTGGAGGCCACCGATCCGCTCGTAGGCAGGCGCGTAAGTCTCTCGCCCCTCTGTAGCCCCCATATACTTGCTCAACGCCTCGTCGGTGTCCCCCAACTCACGGGCTACGTCGCCCAGGCATACCAGATAGTCCACCTGTTCGGGCATCAACTCCGCGGCTCGTGCATACGCCTCTTGGGCACTTCGGTATCGTCCACTGCGGCGATACGCCCCTGCGAGTTCGGCGAGCAACTCCGAGTCATCCGGCTCCAGCGCGACCGCCTTCTCCAAAAGCTTGACCGCCTCTGTTGCATCCCCCATCTGATCGCAGGCTCCAGCTGCCTGGCGGAGATAGCCCACGTGCCTGGGGTTCGCTGCCAGAGCTCGAGCGTACTGCTCAACGGCCCGACCCGGCGAGTCCTGTCCCGCATACACCGCTCCCAGCGTAGCGTGCCAGGCCGCCACACCTGACTTCAACTCTATGCAGCACTCCAAGGAATCCCGCGCCTCGTCCTCGCGACCTAGGTCGTGAAGCATTCGGCCCACAACATAGTGGTAGACCGCTTCCGACGGATCCAGTTGGATCGCGCGCTGCAGAGCGTCCAGAGCCTCATCGGGCCGCTGCAGTTGCTCGAAGGTCACAGCCAGCTCGTACTGGGTCTCAGCACTGTCCGGGTCCAGGCTCTCGGCTACCCTCAACTCCCGTACGCTGCCATCGAGGTCTCCCATCGCCCGGTACCCCATGCCCAGAGCACGATGAGGGAAGGGCTCGTGGGGCGCTGATTCCACGGCCTTCCGCAGCTGCACAGCCCCCTCTTCGTGTCTACCCTGCAGCAGTCGAAGCGCGCCGAGCTCAGCGAGCACCTGCGGCGATTCCCCGGTCAGATCGGCGGCAGCCTGTACAGCGCTGATGCCCTCGTCGAGCCGCTCCGACGTCATTGCCGGCTCCCCATCCGTCCGATCCCAGAACTCAGCTCGCTCCCGCATCTGAGCCCGCATCCCGGTCTTCCGCCATATAGTGCCCAGCGAAAGCCAATAGCGGGCTACCTCCGGGTTCAGCGCTGCTGCCTCTTCATAGGCCTTTCGAGCGGCACCGTACCGGCGCTGGGTCTCCAACGTAGCCCCGAACTCGTACTGAGTTTCAGCGTCGTGGGCGTCGACCTCCAGTGCTTCGCCCAGCACCCGTACGGCCTCCTCGCAGCGCCCGAGCTTGCGAAGGACCCTGCCACACGCCCGCCGGCACCGGACGCCATCGGCACACGATTCGACGGCAAGACGATACTGGGACAGGGCCGACTCCAGGCTCCCCTCCGCCTCGTATATCTCTCCCAGCCCGAGGTACCCCTCAAACTCCGAGGGTTCCAGAGATACCGCTCGCTCAAGAGCCTCGATAGCCTCAGCGCGCGCGTCGAGCGCGTGGAGCAACAGACCGAGTTCACGGTGGTAAGCTGCAACCTCCGGGGCCAGGACGACAGCCTCCTGGTACGCCGTCACAGCGTCCTCGAACCGGCCCTGCCCCCGCCGAGCTTGTCCCAACATTCGATGTGTAGCGTGGTCTTCTGAGTCCAGCCGCAGCGCTTCCTGCAGAGCCGTAACAGCTTGTCCGTAGTGGCCCAGGTGAGTCAAGACTGAACCGATCTGGCGATGGTAGACGGCACGCTCCGGATCGAGGGTCGCTGCCCTGCGCAGCTTCTCGAGGGCTTCCTCATAGCGGCCTCGTTCTTCCCATATCGACCCGAGACGGTAATGGGCCTCCCCATCGTCCGGATCCAGGTCGATCACCTTCATCAGAGCATCAGCAGCCCGCTCCACCTCACCGAGGTCGTACAACGCCTCGGCCAGATGGAAATGGTAACGCGGCTGATCGGCATCGAGCTCGTGAGCCAGCTCGGTGGCCCGCTCATACTCCACCAAGGCCTCACAACCTCGCTCCATCGACGAATACGTCTGACCGAGCTCGTATCGCGTGGACGGATCTTCGGGCCTCAGGGCAGCTGCCAGCTCCAGCGCCGCCATTGCCTGGTCGTGGTCCCCCATGGCGCGCCACGTCCTGCCGATGCTTCGCTGATAGCCCGGGTCCTCCGGTACCAGCCGGGCGGCATGCTGATACTCGTCCATAGCCTCGTCCAGCCAGCCCCTCTCCACGAACGCATCGCCCAGCTCCGCGTGGAGGGACGCGTTCTCGGGAGCCAGAGCGACAGCCTCCTCCAAATAGGCGATGGCCTCGTCCAACTCCCCCTGCTCCTGGTGGAGGAGCCCTATGGCCCGTTTGTGGCGTCCGTCATTTGGAGCGAACTGCGACGCCCGCCGGAAGTGCCACAACGCCTCGCTCAGCAGTCCCTGGGCTTGATAGGCTCGTCCCAGATAGTGATGGGCATCTGGCCAGTCTGGTTTCATCTTCAAGGCACGCTGCAGAGCGGCCACTGCTTCCTTCTGATCCCCGAGCTGATAACACAGCGTGCCGTAGTCACAGTAGGCCTCCGGGCTCTCCGGCGAGAGCCGCAGCGCCATGTTGAAGGCCTCCAGCGCCTCATCCTTGCGATCCTGGAGAGCCAGAACACCGCCCAGCTCCCGATAAGTCGCGGCACATTCGCCGTCGAGCCTGATGGCCCTCTGCAGACCCTGCGCCGCGTCTGGCAATCGTCCCACAGCGCGCAGCACGGAGGCTCTGTTCCGCTGGTACGCCGCCACCTTCGGCTCCAGTGCGATAGCCTGGTCATAGGTCTCCAGTGCCCGCTCATACTCGCCGTTGTCTTGGTAGACCTGCGCCAGCTGGTTGTGCAACCCCGCATCCGTCGGATCTGTCTTCAGACCCACCTGGAGCGTGTCCACCGCCTCGTGGTACTGGCCTCTCTCGCGATACAGCGCCACCATCCGCCCGATATGCTCCATCTCCTGCGGGGCCAACTCGGAAGCCCGCCGGTATTGAGCCAGGGCCCCTTCCCGATCGCCCTTCGCCTCGGCAATCTTCCCCAGCTGCGCCCGGATCTCTGCATCGTCGTGGTTGAGCTGCAGGGCTTGACGGGTCTCCTGCTGGGCCTCGTTCAACCGACCGAGGCGATAGGCCGCGTGTCCGAGCTTAAGGCGGTACGTCGCATCCTCCCGGTCAAGATTCACCGCCCTGCGGTAGGCACCCAGGGCTCTTTCCGGTGCTCCCACACCGTCGTAGCTCAGGCCCAGATGATAGAAGCACACGGGATCCCAGGGCGCTAACTCACACGCGCTCTGTAGCAAGTCCAGAGCTTCGTCGTGCCGCTCCAGCTTCTGGCAGACCTGCGCGGCTCGCAGGTGGTAGGCGGCGGTCGCGTCCGACCTCGGTTGGGAGGCCTTCCCGTAGGCCTCCAGCGCCTCATCGTAGGCCCCCAGATCCTCATATGTCAACCCTTGCTGGCCGTACAAGTCGCCGTTGAGGGGAGCATCTTCCTTTAGATGGACCGCCTTCGATAGGGTGGCCAGCGCCTGATCCTGCTCACCAACCCGTCGGTAGGCGACACCGAGATCGCGCAGATACCGGGCGTCGTCGGGCGCCAGCGAACACGCCAACTGGTACGCCTCTAGCGCTTCCTCCCAGCGGCCCTGGGCCTCGTGAATGAGACCCAGCTGATGGTGGATCGCCGCGTTGCTGGGCTCCAGCGAGTTGGCCTGCTCCAACGCCTCCATGGCCCCCTCATAATCCTCAAGGTGGTAGAGCGCGCGCCCTTGCCCGTAGAGGTAGCGGGCCACCCCCGGTTTGATCTCAGCGGCCATACAGTACTCTCTCAACGCCTCATCGTGCCTCTTGAGTGCGCTCAGCGCCTCGGCCAAGTCCGCGTGCCACCGATCCTCATTGGGCGCGAGATCCACCGCGTGACTGAGATATCGCACCGCGTCCTCGGGTTTTCCCAGACGACGAAACGCGAGCCCGAGATCCCGGTTAAGGCATGGATGGTTAGAGTCCATATCTACAGCCTGTCTAAGCTCGGTGACCGCCTCCTCGAGCCGTCCTGCGTCGTCCAGAAGCGACCCCAGTTCGTGGCGCCATTGGGCCTCCACCTGCGGAGCAGAGGTTCCGTCTAACAAGGTCAGGGCCTCCTGCATGCGCACGATCGCCTCATCACGCCGACCCAGACTCCTCAACACCAACGCCGTTTCGCGGCGCACCTCCGCCTCGTTGGGATCGATCTCCATGACCTGATCCAGGCTATGCAGAGCTTCGCTGTCCCAGCCGCGCTTCCGGTAGCTATTGGCGATCTCCCGGTGGATCCTGGCTCGCTTCGACTGCGGCGCCTGCTCCAGCGCCGCCTCCAGCTTTTCAAGGGCTTCTTCGAACCGCTCCAGATGGTTCAACGTGATCCCCGTGTGATAGAGGACCCTCCATTCATCCGGGATATGAGTCAAGGCTCGCTCCAACACGCCCAGCGCCTTCTGGTGGTTGTTCTGGACCTGAAACGACTGACCCATCTCGAGGAGTATCCCACCGTACAGCTGGTCAGCCTCGCTCAGGGCAGATTCCAGCTCGGATATCACGTCTCCATCGCTCTCCGAATCGCGATGAGCGACAGCCAGGTCACAGTGCGGGCCGATTCGTTCTTTGGGGGTTTCCGTGTTCATCAAAAATTCCTCCTACAGCAGCGACAGCATCCAGAAAGCGGCGAGACAGAGAGCACCGCCGGCCAGACAGAGGAATACTCCCACACCGACGGTGGTGCGCACCAGCACACTGATCGCCTCGACAAGACCCGACATCGCCCCGATCAGAGGAGCCAATCCAGCATCGGTGACTGCCTTGCTGCTGACCTTCGCCGACTGAGCCGAGATCCGCTTCAGTGCATCCTGATACTGCTTTGCCAGGATCGTCCATAGACCAGCCGCGCACGAAGCCAACCCCAGTGCAAACAGGATAACCGACATCGAAACCTGCAGTACCTCGATCATAGTCCCTTTCCCCTCCGCTGACGGAACGTGTTCCGTTCGCAATAACTAACTCACGGCGACGGGCGACAGACTCGGCCTGGTCACTTCCCGCTCGGTCAGCGGCAAGCTAATGGTGAAGGTGCTCCCCTCATCCAGCCGGCTCTCGACCCATACCCTTCCCTTATGACGCTCGATGATCGACTTCACGATGGCGAGTCCCAATCCGGTTCCGGCGGTGTGTCCTGCACCAGCTCTTTTCGTCCGGTAGAACTTCTCGAAGAGCCGCGCTTGCTCATCGGGGGCGATCCCGATGCCGGTGTCGGCCACACGGATGACCGCCCGCTTGTTGCCGTTCTGAGTATGGGCCCTCAACTCGGCCGACACGGTCCCACCCTCCGTGGTGTACTTGATAGCGTTGTCCAGCAAGTTGATCACCGCCTGACGGAGCAGCGCCCGATCTCCCTGGATGATCAGGTTGTTCGAACCTTCCCTAGCGTACGAACCTAGGCCGGGTGCCACCCGCGGTTCGATGTGAAGCGCGATGTCCTTGGCGGCCGCCCGGCTGCGCAAACTGCTCACCGCCTCCGCCAACACCAGACCAAGGTGACACGGCTCTTGCTCGACGCCCAAACCAGCCTCGATGCGACTCAGGTCCAGGAGATCGGTCACCAGGTCATCGATCCTCTGGACACCACACAGGATGTTCTCCACGAACGCTTTCTGCGTCTGGTTGAGCTCCCCCACCGCATCAAGTCGGTTGGCGTACCCACGCATGAGGGTCAACGGGGCTCGAAGGTCATGGGAGACGGTCGCCAGGAACTCGGACTTCATCTCGTCCAGATCCTTGAAATGGGTGAGATCCCGCATGACCGCCACCCGGCCGGCCCCGCGGCCTTCGGCGTTCTCGATCTCCGACACACTCGCGTAGAAGACCCTTCCGTCTGGCAGGAGCACCTCCTGTGGTGCCCTTCCCATCGCGGCAGGACCGACGACAGCGTCGATCACCTCGCGCGCCAGATCCGTCTCCGCCAATCTACGACCCAGGGCCCCTTTGGCCCGAACGCCAAACGCTTGCTCGGCAGCCGGGTTAACCAGCAGCAGGCGCTGATCGTGATCCGTGACCAGCACCGCGTCCGAGGCGCTCCCCAGGATTGCGGCCAGACGCCCCCGCTCACTCTCCACCTCTTGGAAGAGACGGGCGTTCTCGATCAGCACCGCCAACTGGCTCGTGAGCATGCTGAGGAAGTCGAGCTTCGAGTTCTGGAACTGGTCCGGGGAGTCGTATCCGAGCCAGATCACCGCCAAGGTCTGATCCTTTGTCCGTATTGGAAGGGCCAGTGCCATCCTCACCGGTGCTCGCACCAGTTCGGCACCCCCGGCTAGCGGCAGCGCACCAAGGTCTTGGACGATGCGCGGCCCTGGATCATCGTGCAAGGCAGCAACCAACGCACGATCAACCCCCTCCAGTCCTTCGGCCTGGTCGCCCCGGGCGATTACCATATTCGGATCGCTTCCTTCGCCGACGAAGACGGCCCGAGCGACCCGCGCATCGGTGGCCTGTAGGGCCCCTTCCAGGACAAACGACATGCCCGTGGGCAGATCCAGGGTCGAGGAGACCGCCTGGCTTACCTCAAGCAACAACGACAGATCACTCATTCGGTCCTTCAGCCGCTCGCGCATGTCCTCCAGCGTGGCACCCAGCCGACCGACCTCGTCCGAGCCATCCACCCTGATCCGCTCCGTGAGGGTACCGCCGGCGATGCCTTCCGCTGCATCGGCCAATTTCTGCAGGGGAGAGGTCATCCGTCCCACCAAGAACACAGTCACGCCCAGCAACCCGGTGCCGAACACAGTCTGAAGAAATAGGAGGGGGACGGTCACCTGCCTCGCTTGCTCCAGAACCGTCTCGTAAGGCAAGCGGATCACCACAGACCAGGGATATCCGTCGGCCGGCAGGACGTAGAGCAGCTCCCGCGTATTCTGCGTTGGGTCCCGACCTTCGCAGACCAGTCCACCCCACTCCGGTTCAGTGGCACAGTGGTGAGATAAGTCGTGCTGCCAGGGCGTGAGCACCGCGCTATGCCTAGGATGGGCGATAATCTGGCCGTTGGAGTCGACCACGAATCCTTCCCCACCCCCACGGGTCGCCTGGAGATCAGCGACAAGCCGTCCGATGGTCGGGTTGATGTGAAGATGAGTGCGCCCGATCATAGCGCCCAGACCGGCCCGGGCCGATCCTCTGGCGTCGATGGGCATCAGGAACGAGAGCAGCGCCTCGCCCCGAGCCGATCGGTGGCCAGAACTGACCTGTGGAGCGCCGTCCTCCAACACTCGCCCCAGTAGCATCTGTTCCTGAGCCGTCAGCTCTGGGTCTCCCGTGGGTGCGGGTGGGTAGATCGCCAGTAGCTCCCCGTCGCGGCTCAAGACCATCAGCTGGTCAAAGTAAGTGCCGATCCGAAGGTTGCGCCCCAGAAGCTCCTCCAGCCCCTCCGGCTTGGTCTCGAGCAACCGTTCGTCGCGAACGAACTCGGCCAGAAGACCCTGCCCGGTATGGACGAAATCCGGAACCTCGACGGCAGCACTCCGAGCGTCGCGCCCCAGATCGCGAACCGCCTGGGCCCTCGCTTCGCGCAGGGTAATGGTGGTCACCGCGTAGACGAGCACCAGCGTCATCGAGAGGATCAGAGGCACAACCACAAGCAGAAGCTTCCGCCGCAAACTCCGTCGTAGCGGAGAGATTCGGTCCGCCATCTGAACAGGGCGAAGCCGAGGAAGGGCCAAGTGGAGCACCTGACCGAGACTGGCCGCAATCAGGACCTCCAGCAGGAAACAGCCGACGCGGATCGTCGTGACCTGAAAGGCATAGTCGAGGCCCGCCAGACCCGCATCGATCACCTGCACCCAGATGGACAGGAGGAGCAAGGCGCTGGCCACCATCCACCCGACCGCGGAAGCAGCGACGGGCTGCCGGATCAGCCTCTCCAGCCGACCACGGTAATTCTGCCGCAGACAGGAGGCCACCACGAAGCCGAAGAAGGCCAGGTGAAACGGTTCGGCTATCCCCCCCATCATCCCGCCAGCCCGCAGGACACCGCTGAGCAGCCCGACCAGAAACGCCGGACCTGCGCCAAGCCACCATCCAGCCGCCAGGATAGGGCCCAGGCTCAGTAACGCGGCTGAGGGGCTCTGAGGCTCAAGAGGAATATTCGGAGGTGGCAGGAGCCCCTGTGCAGAGAAGCCCACGACCAGGAAACGGTTGGCGATCATGGCCGCCATCAGCAGCCCCACCAGCAGGATCGTGCGCCTCCACGACCCAGCCATCTCGACGAACTCCTGACGCGACCGGATGAGAACGAAGATCGCCGCCGCGCTGAAGAAAGCCACAAGCAGATACTCCAGCGCCACCGGTTCCAGAAAGACCAAACCCATCCAAGAACCGACCATCTGAAATTCCATATCTGTTCCTCGTTGAGTCGATACGCCCGCGCCTGCGTAGCCAAGCCTTGGTTCACCCTATTATTGTTGCAAGAAGCGTGCCAGCGTTTAGGTTCTCGACCCGAAAGCGCCACGACTGGTCTAGCGTGCAAGGCTAAGCCAGCGTGCCAAGACAAGCCGGGCATTGCCTCCACCGACAATGAGAGACGCAGATTGGTCTGGCGCAGCCGCGCTATCCAGAGGAGACTGAAGGAAGCTATGGAGAGGCCAGTCTATCTACACCCGTATATGTGGGGCGAGACTCCTGCGCGTCCCACACATATCGGCCTTAGATGTAAATTATCAGCCAGGTGAGTAGGGGTCCAGAGTCAGGCTTAGGTCACCCGTCCATCCGGCACCTGGCCACACCAGGTGATCGGAGCGGGGGATCCAACACAAAGCGCAGGACGAGGTCGGAGATGGGGCAACAGAGCCACCAGGGCATAGGCAGACGGGACTGAGGAGGGTGGAGTTTTCCCCAGCGTGGGGAAAACTCCGCACGACAGAGGGGTCTCGCCCCCTACGTCAGGTGATACTTCTCCATCCGGTAGCGCAGCTGATCCCTGGAGATGGACAGTAGGGCCGCTGCCTCCGTCTGATTTCCCCCTGTGCGCTGAAGGGCTTCCACAATGTAGTGACGCTCCAGGTCGACCACCACGTCCTCCAGATCCAGGCCATCATCGGGAAGCCCGGGAGGGGGATCGGAAAGGGGAGGAGTTACCGGGGATGGGTCTCCCGCCCCAGACAAATCGCTCAGATCACCGGGCAGATGGGCCGGCTCTATCTCATCTCCTTCACAGAGCACCATCGCCCGCTCGATCACGTTTCGCAACTCACGGATATTGCCAGGCCAGGGGTAGTCCCTCATCAGCTTCAGCACTCGGCTTGAGACCCCGGTAACCTTCCTACCCATTGAGCGGTTAAACTCGTCCACGAACGCGGCTACGAACAGCTCCAGGTCCTCCATTCGCTCCCGAAGGGGAGGTAGGTCGATCACCACCACCCCGAGGCGATAGTAGAGATCCTCCCGCAGGGCCCCCTGCTTCACAGCCTCTTTCAGGTCACGGTTGGAGGCGGCGATGAACCGTACGTCGACCGTGACATCGCTCGTTCCACCGACCCGCCGGACCATCCTTGTTTCCAGCACGCGCAGGATCTTGGCCTGCATCTTGGGCGCCATCTCTGCGATCTCATCCAGAAACAGCGTCCCCTCATCGGCCACCTCCAGGAGACCTTTCTTCCGACGTCTCGCCCCCGTGAAGGCCCCCTCCTCAAAACCAAACAGCTCGCTCTCCAGGAGATCCTCTGGAATGGCAGCGCAGTTGATCACCGTGAAGGCTTTCTTCGAGCGAGCACTCTGGCGGTGGATCGCATGCGCGACCACTTCCTTCCCCGTGCCGCTCTCCCCCTGGAGCAGGACGGTGGCTCTGCCCGGGGCCACCTTCTCCACCAGCCGGGCAATGCGGCGCATCTCATCGCTTTCCCCCACGATCCATCCCTGCGGATATCCTCCCGACCTGTGCCGCAGGCGTTCGATCTCGCGCTGCATCGCCAGCTCTTTGAGCGCCCGTTGGATGATCAGCTTCAGCTTGGAGGCGTCGGACGTCTTGTCTACGTAGTCGTACGCGCCCAGCTTCATCGCCTCCACCGCCGTGGGCACGGCGCTGTAGGCCGTGAGGACGATGACGTGGACGTTGACCTCGTGGCCCTTAATCCGGCCCAACACGGTAAGCCCATCGACGTCCGGCAGGCGAAGATCGAGAAGCACCACATCCACCGGTTTCTGCTGCAGGAGAGCTTCGCCCTCCCCACCGGTGGCAGCCGCCAGAACCTCATACCCCTCATCCTCCAACAGCTCGCTGAAGAACGACCGGATCATCTCGTCGTCATCGATGATAAGAATCGTGGCGGTCACGATCAGCCTCCCCGCACTCTGTCCCTGTCCTGTCGCGAGGAGTTGTTATAGTGAAACTCTCCGGCCTTGTCAAGTCTCGTTTCACCGCCCCCGGTGTGCCGATGGTGCACAGCGCAAGGACGCAAGGCAGCAGAGGCGCAGGGGTGCAAAGGGCCAGGAGCAGAGGGCAGCGGGGTAGCGTGCCAGGGGTCCTGACGTGCTGAGGTGCAAGGGAGAAGCGCGGGTTTTCGGTCGTGCTTACACTCCCGATCGGGCAGAGCCAATGTCCTAACCTGCAACCTTCAACCCGTGCCCTGAGCCCCCGAAGGATCCGATCGTCAAGGCCCGGCCGCAACCGCCCGTCGTAGGACCAGTGGCAGATACACCCGCCTGTCGCCGGGTGTGGCAGCTACACTCTCATCCGCAACCATCTCCCCCGGACGCGCCTCGTGGGCCCCCAGGTCGGGAGCCGCCCCCACCGGGCGGGGGCCCCCCTCCGTATCGGTGACCACCTCCGTCCCGTACCCCTGGTTGATGGCAGCCGAATCGGGCCCAATCCGGTAGTCGCCCTGCGCTGGGTCCAGGAACTGCGGATCGCCAAACAGGTTGCTCACACAGGACGCCCCTGCCATGCAGGGGTTATCGACATCGTGAAAGAGGGTCCGGTGTGCCACCACGCCGCTGCCAAAGAACCCTCTGCGGTGAGACGCCACGATGGTATTCACGAAGCCGGCCGAACCCCGGTCGGTCTCAACGCCCAGCGTGGCCACGGCGCCATACTGACCGTTGTCCGCCAGGGTCCAGTGAATGCCTGTGACCTCGCCGCCGGTAAGATACACCCCGGCACCCGCCAGAGGGTTCCCGGCCACGGTGACATTGGCGCCGCTCAGAGATCCGCCGGAGACAGCGATGGCACCGCCGGAGGGCCGGGCTTCGTTCCCCATCAACACGTCGCCCTCGACCGAGACGCTGCCCCCCGCGACGCACAGGCCGCCCCCGTACGCAGCAGCGTTGGCCTCCATCCGATTGCGGCGCATCGTGACCTGACCGTCAGACACAAACACGCCTCCGCCGCAGCCGTCAGCCGCGCCCTTCGTCACGGTGTTGTCCTCCAGGACAACAGAACCTCCCGCAATGTGGATCCCCCCGCCATCCGACCCCTGGGCGTATCCGCGCTGGATCCGAAACCCTGCCAACTTGATCGGGGTAGCCATCGGGCCGTCGATGGCGACCCCGCGGCGCCCCGGCACGGCTTCAGCATCCAGAACGGTGACGTTCGTCCCCGGGTCTGATCTACTCCAGTCCTGCGGATGATAGCCGCCGATCAGGTGCACGTCCTTCTCTATCCGTGCCACTTGAGGGGCAGTGGTCGTGTAAGCGCCCGCGGCCACCTTGATGAGATCGCCGTCTGAGGCAGCGTCGAGGGCCTCCTGCACGCTGGCGTAGCACGGCTCTACCGTTACACAGTCAGCGGATGGCGCGACGTGGAGGGTCTGGCCAGGGGGCTCGCGCGCGGGCGCAGCGGCCTGGTTCAGCCGCCCCTCTCCTGCCCCACCGCAGCCCAGGAGCAGAAGCATCGGTACAAGCTTGACCGTCGCCCCAAGCAGTCCCTTTGCAGCCAAGTCTGTACCTCACGCGGACGCTCCACTCCCCTGGCCCGAGCTCACCCGACGTCTCCCGCAGGTGGGGAGCCCCACGACCAAGCACCGAGGTGCACCAAACTCACATCACTGCGGCGCCACGTCGTGCCTTCGCCGGCGCAGCGAGCAGGGGAGAATGCCCAGCGCATTCCGGTACTTCGTGACGGTTCGGCGAGCGACCTGATAGCCCCGCTCCGCCAGCTTCTCGGCGATGACACCGTCACTGAGCGGCTCCCTCTCATGCTCAACCAGGTCCTCGATCAGCCGCTTGATGGGGGCTGCGCTGTCGAAGAACTTCTCCATCGGCACCATACCCCCGCGAGGAAGTTGCACGTACTTGCCTGCGACAGCCCGACTCACCGTCGACTCATGGACATCCATCATTTCCGCGACCCGGGCCCGGGTCAGGGGTCTCAAGTACATCTCTCCCTCGGCCAGGAACTCCCGCTGACAGTCAACCAGGCACACGGCGAGCTCATAGAGCGTGTCCCACCGCTGCTCGATGCTCCTCACGAACAGCCGGGCCCGGGACTGAAACGCATTCCATTGCTGCCACGCCCGCTCATCGCGCTGGCCCTCACTAACCCCGCTGCGGCTCAACCCACCGCTGCGGGCCGAATCGACCCGCAACCTCCAGCTCCCTGCCTTGGGCAGCTCGATGTCGTATTCCCCCCTCACCGCCTTGCTCTCGCGGATAATCACGTCCGGTTCCGGCCACACATCGGGCCCTTGAGGCGGAGGGTCGCGCTCATCAGACCACCACACGTGAGCCGGGTAGGGACTGAGGCTCTGGCTGATGAAGCTGATCGCTTCGCACACCTGCTCGGCTGGGACCTTCACTTCGTCCGCCACCCGTGACGGAGAGCACCGGCCCAGCAATTCCCAGTGTTCTTCAACCAACCGCTCCGCCAGAGGATGCGCCACACCCTCTTCCCGCAGATGGGTGATCTGGATCAACAAACACTCCCGGGCATCCCGCGCCCCGATCCCCACAGGGTCCAGAGCTTGCACCGCCGCCAGGACCCGCTCCGCGTCTGAGCGCTCCACACCCGCAGCTGCTGCTAGCTCTTCCAGATCGCCGCGCAGAAATCCGCGGTCGTCGAGACTCTCGACCAGGTGAGCAGCGACCAGGACATCGTCGGGGCCCAGGCTCATGCGCGCCTGGTGCAACAAGTGATCCTTCAGGGTGATCCGCGACGCCAGGCGCGCAACAGGATCATCCCAGTCCTCAGCGGGGGGGTATGGCCAGGCGTTAAAGTCGTGACTGACAGTGCCGTCCCGCCAGTCGCTCCGCTCCACCTCCAGAGGCTCGCGGGCCGGCCCGCACGAGACGCAGAAACGGTCAGAAATCTCCGACCCACAGCGGGCGCACCTTGTGACCTCCGTCACCTCCAGGGCTGGGTTCTCGGCCAGCTCCCGGGCAATGGCTTGCTCCAGCTCCAAGGATGAGAACTGCAGCAGTTCATTCGCCAGCACCACCTGAGGGGAGACGGTCGGCTTTTGTCTGAGGCTCTGTCTCTGCCTGATTGACATATCTTGACCAGCAAGCTGCCACTAAAGCCAAAGCGAGACCAACGGGCGAGACAGACCTCAACTCAGACGCGCCCCGGAGACCTTCAAGGTTGCCAACGCCCAGCCCCCGGCATCGCCCCTCGCTCGGGCCGCCCTGGCATCGACGCCCCACCAGCGAGAGGGGATCCAGTTAGCTGACCTCCTGCAACCTCGCTACCGCCCTGTCGATCCGTCCCACCACTCGCTCCCGACCGATGGCGGCCAGCGTGCCGAACAGCGGCGGCGTGGCCTTCTGATTGGTGGTGGCCCAGCGCAGCGTGCCCAGGAGTTGCCCCGTGCTCACTCCCAACGGATCGGTCAGCTCCCGCAGCGGCTGTTCAATCGCGTCTGGTTCGAAGGGCTCGATAGTTGCCAGCAGATCCCGAGCCGCCTCTAGCATCTGGGCACTCTCCTCCGCCGTCATCCCCTTCGGCACCAGCCTATCCGTCGGCGGGACCTCGATCTCGACAAACATGAACGCTGTCCATTCCACAGCCTCGTCCAGCGTCTTCAGCCGCTCCTGAATCAGCGGCACGATGCGCCATAGCTTCGGCTTCATCGTTTCGGGACAGGGGTCTGGGACGAGATCCGCGCGCTGCCAGAATGGGAGCAGACGCTCCACCAGCTCCTCCTCGGAAAGGCTCCGAATGTAGACGCCGTTCATCCATCTCAGTTTGTCGTAAGAGAAGGTCGCGGGCGAGGTGCTGACCCGAAATAGGTCAAAGCGGTCCACCAACTCCTCCCGGCTGAACACCTCCTGCTCCTCCCCCTCTCCCGGGGACCACCCCAGCAGCGCCAGGAAATTGAAGAGAGCCTCGGGAAGGTACCCTTGTTCACGGAACTCCGTGATCGACGTTGCCCCGTGACGTTTGGATAGCTTCTGCCCATCCGGCCCGTTCACCAGCGGCACGTGACAGTAGGTTGGCATGTCCCATCCCATGGCCGCGTAGATCAGGACGCGTTTGGGAGTACTGGAGATCCAGTCATCGCCCCGGATCACGTGGCTGATCTCCATCAAGTGATCATCCACCACCACGGCCAGGTGGTAGGTGGGGAAACCATCGGTCTTCAGCAATACCTGGTCATCCAGGAGCTGATTGTCGAAGACCAGCTTCCCTCGGATTTCGTCACGGACGACCGTCTCACCCTCCAAGGGCACTCTCAGTCGGATCACGTGTGGCTCATCGGGCGACACCGGCACCGCCAGATTTCGACAGTGCCGATCGTACATGACGTGCTCCCCCGCAGCCCGCTGGCGGTCCCGCACCCGCTCCAACCGTTCCCGGGAGCAATTGCAGCGGTAAGCCCAGCCCCGCTCGATAAGCTCCTCCGCTACGCGCCGGTACGTCGCCAACCGGGCTGATTGGATGTATGGCCCGTACGACCCGCCCACGGCGTACGCATCAGCATGATCGACCCCCAGACGCTCCAACGCGTCCCGGCTCGGCCCTTCGTCCCAATCCATCCCCAGCCAGCGCATGCCATCCATGATCACCGGGATGGAAGCCGGCTGATACCGCTCCCGATCGGTGTCCTCGATGCGCAGGATGACCTGTCCGAAACGCTGTCTCGCGAACAACCAGTTGAAGACCACGGTCCGGATATTGCCGATATGCGGCTCCCCCGTAGGGCTGGGGGCGAAGCGAACGCGAACACCCACTGTCTCCTCCATCCAGAATCAACTGACCAACCGCGACCATCGACGGGCAGCCGGCCAGACCTCTCTCGAATTCTACGTCATCTTCTCAGCGATCTTGGCCCAGGTGCTTCGCAAAGGCACCGTGCGGTTGAACACCAACCCCTCTGCCGTCGAGTCGGGGTCGACGCAGACGTAGCTCTTCCGGTAGAACTGGAACCGATCACCCGGCTCGGCGGCGGCCAGGCTGGGCTCGGCCATAGCGCTGGTCACCTCCAGCGAGCTCGGATTCAGATAATCGACAACGCTCTTGTCCTCTGGGATGCTCCCCATATCGGGTTTGGTGAACAGGCGATCGTAGAGCCTCACCTCGACGTTCAGGGCGTGCTCGGCCGAGACCCAGTGCAGCGTGCGAACGTACCGCCCGTCCGACGTCACGCCGCCCCTCGTCTCGGGATCGTGGGTACAGCGGAGCTCGATGATCTCCCCATCCTGATCCTTGATCACCTCTCGACAGGTAATCAGGTAGGCCTGCTTCAGGCGCACCTCCCGACCCGGCGCCAGACGCTGGAACTTCTTGGGCGGATCCTCGCGGAAGTCGCCCCGCTCGATATACAGAACACTCGAGAAGGGTACTTCCCGCGTACCGGAGTCGGGATCCTCAGGATTGACGTCGACCTCGAATACCTCTGTCTGATCCTCCGGGTAGTTCTCGATGACCACCCTGAGCGGCTCCATCACGGCCATCACTCGCGGTGCGTTCTGATTGAGCTCATCCCGGACAAAATGCTCCAGCATATCGATGTCGATCAAACTGGCCGCTTTCGCCACACCGATCTCGTCACAAAACGCGCGGATGGCTGTGGGAGGGTAGCCGCGCCGGCGCATCCCAGAGATCGTGGGCAGACGCGGATCGTCCCAGCCGTCCACGTGGCCTTCATCGACCAGGGCCTTCAGCATCCGCTTACTCATCACCGTGTGACTCAGGTTCAGCCGCGCGAACTCGATCTGTCGCGGATGGTAGATCTCCAGCTGCTCAAGGAACCAGTTGTAGAGGGGACGATGATCCTCGAACTCCAGGGAGCAAAGCGAATGCGTGATCCCCTCGATCGAATCTGATTGACCGTGGGCCCAGTCATACGTCGGATAGATGCACCACGCGTCACCCTGCTTGTAGTGCGTCTCTTGCAGAATCCGGTACATGACAGGATCGCGCATGTTCATGTTGGGATGCGTCATGTCGATCTTGGCCCGCAGCACCCGTTCCCCCTCCTGAAACCCGCCGGCGCGCATACGCTCGAACAGGTCCAGGTTCTCGTCGACCGTCCGATCGCGGTGCGGGCTGTCTCTCCCCGGGGTCGTGAAATCACCTCGATACACGCTGATCTGCTCCGGACTGAGATCATCCACGTAGGCTTTTCCCTTCTTCACCAGCTCCACGGCCCAATCATAGAGCTGCTCGAAGTAGTCCGAGGCGTAGAACAGCCGGTCGTCCCAGTCGAAGCCCAACCAGCTTATGTCCCGCTGATGAGCCTCTACGTACTCCCAGGCCTCTTTGGTGGGGTCTGTGTCATCCATACGGAGGTTGCACAGGCCACCGAAGTCCTCAGCGATCCCGAAGTTGATGCACACCGCCTTCGCGTGCCCCACGTGGAGATACCCATTCGGCTCCGGAGGGAACCGCGTATGGACCCGACCGTCGTATCTGCTCCCCTCAATATCCTGCTCGATGATCTCGCGGATGAAATCGGAAGGCCATTCTTCTGTCATACTCTTATCTCCTCCACCGGCCGCCGTCAGTGTCCCATCCTCCCCCGGAGGGGAACCTCACCGGTCGTTCGACACCTTAAGCGCCCTGCTCGAGCCAATCTTGCATCCAGGGTCACCGTTAGCCCGCTAACAAGTTGGAGCCGGTGGCCCATGCCCTGCGTAGAACTGCCCGCCCCGCCGCCGAGAAGAGATTCAACACGGCGTCCTCGGTTCGCGGCTCATATCGCAACCGGACCTGTCATCCCCTGTCTTGATCACGCCCTGCGCGCCCGTCCAAGCCGCGCGCCACTCCGTATGCAAGCCACTCGGGGTTCTGGAGTTGACGCCCCCCTCACCCTAACCCTCTCCCCCGGGACGGAGAGGGGAAACAACCCGGAGCTGCCCTCCTACTGCCATCGCCAGCGGCCAAACACCCCACCCATGCTCTGGGCGGGCCTGTGACCCATCCGAGTAACTTAGAACTCCAGCTTTCGATGCCGCATCACCACATTCTCGGCGAGACCGATGCCGACCATCGTGGTCAGCAGGGCCGCCGGGCCATAGCTGATGAAGGGCAGCGGCAAGCCCACCACCGGCAGCAGCCTCAAGTTCATCCCGATGTTCACCACGGCCTGGAACAGGATCATCGCCAGCGTCCCGGCCGCTATCATCCTTCCGAAACTATCGGACGCGATCAGGACGATGCGCAGCAACCGGTAGAACAGAATCAGGTAAAGGGCAAACAACAGCATCACCCCGACGAAACCCAGCTCCTCCGCCGTAACAGCGAAGATGAAGTCGGTGTGGCGCACCGGCAGGTACCGGAGCTGACTCTGTGTCCCCTGACCCAGCCCCTTCCCC
>SKQX01000093.1 GCA_007118795.1 Thermoflexales bacterium
ATGGAAGAACTGCCAGAGTGCGACCGTCAGGAGCTGGTGTCGCTCCTGCGGCTGGCTCGACATCTGGATTCGCACATGCCCCTGCTGCAGGCCCCGTCTCTCTTTTCGCAGAGCTTGCGCCAGGAGTTGGTCAAGGAAGCTGAACGACGAATGGTGAGACGTCGACGTCGACGTCGGGTTGCCCTGATCGGTGGGGCGGTGGCTGGAATCGTGGTGTCCATAGCCTCTGTTGTTGGGGGGATTGTCGTCTTGGTGAAGTGGCTCCGAACCAGGACTGAAGCTCGACAGGCCTCGACAGCCTAGATCCCGTTCCTTGCCTGCCCGCGAGAACCTCAGCCCCCGCCGGGGCTTCCTAACGTCCGTCTCATGTAGGCGGTCGGAGCCAGTATCCTCCCTCGCCGACCATGGCGCTGCTCCGGGGGCGTTTGTGATCGGTCTCTCGTCCGAACGCTGGAGTGTCGTCCCTCAAGTCCGTCCGCTGGCTGCTGCCCCCGGGCGTTCCAGCGCTTGACTTCTCCAGTGCCCTGGGTATCATACGTGGGATCGTCCTCGGGGAGGGTCGGGAGCGGAGCCTGGACGGCTCGATTGGTGGCCCCAGGCTGATGGTGCGTGACCTTTGTCTAGGTGATTTATGGTCCAGCTACGCGAACGGAGACACCACACTTGAGGTATATCATTGACGGTCTCGACGGTTGGGCTCAGCACCGAGCGCCGAACACCTCGCGTCACAGGCGGGACCCCCACTGGATGGCCCGAATCGCCCTATCTTACAGAATCAGCTTGCTCTTGGGTACTCCCGGGCACTATGGCGACTTGGTCGCCCTAGCAGGGAGATCACCATCCGGAAGCAGGGAGGCCAGCGCGTGACCGTCTACCTCGTGGTCTTCGCCGGTGCTCTGGTCCTGGCGGTGGGCGCCACACCGGTAGCCCGCCTTCTCGCTCCCCGGGTGGGGATAGTCGACCACCCGGAAGCACGCAAGATCCACGCCCGCCCGGTGCCCCGTCTTGGCGGGGCGGCTATCTTTGTGGCTGTCCTTGTCGTCGCATTGGTTTTGGGCGAGCGGTACAACTTCGATCAGTTTGGTAGCATCCTTGTGGGCGCCACGGGGATCTCCTTCATCGGGCTGGTCGACGACCGTTGGGGTCTTTCCCCGTTGATTAAGCTGGTTGGGCAGATTGCGGCTGCACTGCTCCTGTATGTGAGCGGCGTCTACGTTGCCGCTTTTCGGCAGCCGCTGCTGAACCTGGTTACCACGGTTGTCTGGGTGGTCTTCATCACGAACTCCATCAACCTTATGGACAATATGGACGGTCTTGCCGGGGGGATCGCGGCCATTGCCGCTGCCCATTTTGCCCTCATGTGTGCCTTCAGTGGCCAGTATCTGGTCGGCGCCCTCTCCATCGCTTTATTGGGGGCTTGTCTGGGCTTCCTGTTCTACAATCTGAACCCGGCCAGCATCTTCATGGGGGACTCAGGGTCACTCTTTCTCGGTTTTGTGTTGGCTGCCACCGGCATCAAGCTGAGATTTCCCCAGAACGTTACCTTTGTGACCTGGATGGTACCGCTGTTGGTGATGGGCATCCCCGTTTTTGATACGTCCCTGGTTGTCTTGTCCCGCCTGCGCCGTGGACGGAATCCTCTGACGAGTCCAGGGCAAGATCACGTGTCACATCGTCTAGTGGCGGCCGGGATGGGCCGCCGGGAAGCGGTACTGACTCTCTACGTGGCGTCCTTCGTTACGGGGCTATTGGCGATCTTCGTGACCCACGCATCGGTCGTCGAGGGGTATATCGGAGGTGCTTTTGCTGCCTTGGTCGGCCTTCTCGGCTTATGGCGGATGGAAAGACTGCCCTTCTACCCCTTTCCGGAGGCTTCATCCGGCGAGGCGACAGAGGCGGAGAGAACGACGGCGAGCCAGCGATTGCCTCTCGAGAGGGTAGCGCTGGCTGATCTGGCCAGCGAGAGCCCGCAGGAGCAGGACAGATAGCGCCTGGATAACGTCTGGCACGCCGGGTCTTGGCGTGGTGAATGAACCTGGCGTGCCGATGATTAGGCTGGAACTCCGTTTTGGGTTTCGATCTGAGTTGATCTGAGTGCTGAATGCATCGATGGCAGGTATGGGAGCTCGACCGAGTCCGTTACTACCCTCGACCCGCCTCGCTGTCGCCGGCCACACCATTCGAAGGGTCAGGAAGGAGGCGGCGTGCGATCGTTAGAGGACAAGATCGCTGATCGCACGGCCCATGTGGCGGTTGTTGGTCTGGGGTACGTTGGACTCCCGTTGGCAGCCGCGTTCGCCAAGGCTGGTTACCAGGTCAGCGGCGTCGACGTGGACGAGGACAAAGTCCTGTCTATCAAGGCGGGCAAGAGCTATATCCCGGACGTCCGTACTGAGGACCTATCTCCCCACGTCGAGTCGGGACGGCTCACTGCCACACTTGACTGTGACGTGCTCCGTGCTGTTGACGCCGTGTTCATCTGCGTGCCCACTCCTTTCGACGCCCAGAGGACTCCGGATCTATCCTTCATTGAGTCCGCCAGTCACATCATACGGTCCCGTCTGAGAAGGGGACAGCTGGTGGTGCTGCAGAGCACCACCTACCCCGGCACCACGGAGGAAGTCGTCCTGCCTATCCTCGAGAAGAGCGGGCTGAAAGCAGGCGTAGACTTCTTTCTTGGCTTCTCACCGGAGCGGATTGATCCAGGTAACGAGCGATGGACGGCGTACAATACGCCCAAGGTCGTGGGCGGTGTCACGCCAGAGAGCACTCATTTGACCGTTACCCTCCTGCGACAGATGGGGGCCCTGGTCCACCCGGTCTCCTCGACCCGCGCGGCGGAGATGGCCAAGCTTCTGGAGAACACATTTCGAGCCGTCAATATCGCGCTGGTGAACGAGTTGGCCCTGATAGCGGAGCGAATGAAGATCGACCTGTGGGAGGTCATCGAGGCGGCCAAGACCAAACCGTTCGGCTTCATGCCTTTCTACCCGGGCCCGGGAGTCGGCGGCCACTGCATTCCGGTCGACCCCCATTATCTCTCTTGGAAGGCGCGGGAGTACGACTTCTACACCAAGTTCATTGCGTTGGCCGCTGAGGTGAACGAAGCGATGCCGTATCATGTCGTGGAGCTCGCCACCGAGTCGCTCTCCCGAGGGCGGATCCCTGTGAACGGTGCTCACGTGCTGGTGGTGGGGGTGGCATTCAAACCGGGTGTCGACGATGCGCGTAACTCACCCGCCACGCGGGTCATCGAGCTGCTCCTGAATCGGGGCGCTCAGGTGAGCTATCACGATCCTCACGTGCCTCGCTTCCAGGTAGGGAACGACGTGTTCCATCGCGCCAACGTGGTACTGGACTCAGTCCCCCTCACCGACGAGGTGCTCTCCGCCGCTCACTGTGTCGTCATCGTGACGGGACATGCCGATGTGGACTACGAACGTCTCGTCGAGCAGGCGGCTCGCATTGTGGACAGTTGCAATGCCACCCGAGCGGTGCAGACTGGCGAGGGGAAGATCTTCCGCCTCGGTGCCCCCCTCCCCGTCAGTCTGCCGGATCGGCTGTTGGGCAGTTCCAGTTGAACCCACTCCCTCTGATCGGCTGTGCAGGTTGACATTCCTGTCTTCCTCTGATAGAATGGTGTCCAGTTGAGAGTGCGCTGAGATCCATTTCGCCGCAGCGGTCGTCAACAAGATATTGCCCAGGCGATGATGTAACTCGTGGGCGCGATCGTACTGCCTAGTTTGCACCACATCGTCGAACTTCGTTTTTCGCTACAGAATAGGAGGTAAGAGTGGCAGAGGTGAACGTCGGTCCCCCAATGGAAGAAGAACAGGTGCCTCACGAAATCACGCAGGATGACAAGCTCTGGGGATTGCTTAGCTGGCTTCCCTGGATAGGCTGGATACTCGCTATTGTGGCGCTGCTGATCGAGCCGCAGAAAGAGCGCCCCTTCGTACGCTACCATGCGGTGCAGTCGCTGGCGGCCAACGTCATTTTGACCGTCTTGAGCATCATCCTTGGCGTCACAGTGATATTAGCGTGTATCGCGCCTTTCATCTGGGTGGTTTTGCTTTATCCAGCGATGAAGGCCTACCAGGGCGAGTGGGTGGAGCTTCCCTGGTTGACCGACTTCTGCAAGAACCAGGGCTGGATTTAGGCTCACACCAGGACCGCAGCACGGAAAAGCCCTTTCTGACGGCGAAGGGCTTTTCCGTGTGTCTTCATTATGATGTCGTCGAAGAACTGGCGGGTTGCTGCCCAAGCTCCGCGGGATCACCACCTGCAGTTTCCCCATCTCCGCCCGTTGCTCGTACAGATACTGTACAATCGAGGGGTCACAGAGCCGGATCGAGTCGACGCCTTCCTCTACCCCAAGCCTGATCGCCGCAATCCGTTCGCGCTGCACGGTATGAACGAGGCTGTGACGCGGATCCGGCGGGCATTGCGCGCCGGAGATCGGATTGCCGTGTACGGGGACTTCGATGCTGATGGCGTCACTGCAACAGCTCTTCTCGTAGAGACCTTGCGGGCTCTCGGCGCCGATGTGCAACCGTACATCCCTGACCGCCACACCGAGGGATATGGCCTGAAGAAAGAGGCTATAACCGTACTGGCCCGAGCCGGAGTCGATCTCGTCATCACGGTCGACTGCGGAATACGGGCTTGGGAGCAGATTGTCCACGCTGGGAGGCTCGGCTTGGATGTCATTGTCACCGATCATCACTCATTGGGACGCCAGATGCCCCCCGCCGTCGCCGTCATCAACCCCTGGCGCGAAGCCGCCTCTTCGTCCTCCAATGAGCATTGGTCTGACGGGCTCTCTGGTGTGGGCGTGGCCCATCAGTTGGCCCGGGCCCTCCTCCTGAGCAACCGTCAAAGCCCTGTTTCCGACCGCGAGGTGCTACTCCAAGCGGACCATCTGCTGGATCTGGTCGCCTTGGGCACGGTGGCCGATGTCGTGCCCCTCCTGGGTGAGAACCGAGCGCTGGTGCGTCGCGGGCTACAGCGCATCAATGCTATGGAACGCGTGGGCATCCGGGCGCTCTGTCAGAAAGCCGGCCTGAAGCCGAGCAATGTGGATGCCGGGACCATAGGCTATGTCCTGGGACCGCGGCTCAACGCCGCCGGAAGAATCGCCCACGGCAGGAGTGCGTACCGCCTGTTGATGACAGACGACGCGGATGAAGCCGCTGACTTGGCAAACCTCTTGAACACCCTGAATCGCCAGCGGCAGGAGGTGACCCGAGCAGCCCAAGAGAAGGCCCGCTGGATGGTCAGTGAGGTAGTCGACAGCGCCTGTCTTCTGTTCGCTGCTGCCCCGGACTTCCCGGCCGGAATCGCCGGGCTCGTGGCCGGCCGGCTCACTGACGAGTTCTACCGCCCCAGTGTCGTCGTCTCCATGGGCGAGACCCTGAGCCGCGGGTCGGCCCGCTCCATCGTGGAGTTCGACATCGGCGAAGCTCTTGAGCAGTGTGATGATCTGCTGGTCAGGTACGGCGGCCATGCTGCTGCCGGCGGTTTCACTGTCGCCAACGACCATCTTGATCCATTGGCTCAGCGCCTGTCCCAGATCGCCGCCGACCAGCTCGCTGGCAAGGAGCTGATGCCGACGCTGAGCGTAGACGCCGAGGTGGACCTGTCGTCGATGTCGTGGGATCTGTGCAGCGAGCTGGCACGATTGGAGCCCTGTGGCTGCGGCAATGATCGACCTCTCTTTCTCAGCCGATCGGCCCGCGTATGTCATCATCGGGCTGTGGGCCGGGAGAGCCGCCACCTCAAGCTCAAGCTCTCTGACGGGACGGCAGCTTGGGATGCCATCGCCTTCCGGCAGGGGGAGTGGGCTGGGCGGCTGCCTGAAGTTGTCGATCTGGTCTATTACCTCGAAGTCAACGAGTGGAACGGGCGACGACGGCTTCAACTCAACGTCCAGGACATCCGACCGGCGACTTCAGGCCCCACCGCGGTGGCCTGACTTGGAGACTGCTGCAGTATGAGGGTTCTGGTGACTGGAGCGGCGGGCTTCATCGGGAGCCACGTGACCGACGCACTCCTCGCTCGAGGGGATGAGGTTGTTGGCCTCGATAACTTCAACGACTACTACGATCCGGCCCGCAAGTGGGCCAATGTCCGAGCGGCTCAGGCCCATTCGAGCTACCGTCTGGTCGAGGGCGATATACGGAACGACGTGTTGCTTGCGGAGCTTTTTGAGGCAGGGGCCTTTGACAGAGTCTGTCACGTTGCGGCCATGGCGGGGGTACGATGTTCGATGGAACGTCCCCGACTCTACCAATCCGTCAACGTTGGGGGTACCCTCAATCTTCTGGAGCAAGCCCGTAGGCAAGGTGTGACCTCCTTCGTGTTTGCCTCTTCGTCGTCCGTCTACGGCGTGAACAACCCCCTGCCGTTTCGGGAGGATGCTGATGTCGGACGACCCATCTCTCCCTACGCGGCCACCAAGGTGGCCAAGGAGGTGCTTGCCCATACCTATCACCATCTTTTCGGTCTCCACTGTACCGGTCTCCGTTTCTTCACGGTCTACGGTCCGCGCGGGCGCCCCGATATGGCGCCGTACCTCTTCACCAAGTGCATCGCGGAGGGATGCCCCGTAAGGCAGTTTGGCGATGGGACCTCGCGGCGTGATTACACCTTCATCAGGGACGTGGTCTCGGGTGTGTTGGCTGCCCTAGACAGGGATCTCCCCTATGAACTGATCAACCTGGGACGCGGCGAGA
>SKQX01000026.1 GCA_007118795.1 Thermoflexales bacterium
ACCCACGAGGAGGCTCGACAGACCCTCGACGCATTGCAGCCCTTCCTGGAGAAACCCCTTGCGCCCCCTGTTGCAGGCTAGGATCGCCAGCATCTGGTCCATTCTTGCCGAGTACGTAGCGAAAATCACCGTCCCCAGAGTTGACTACCACTCCTTCAAGATCAGAGTAGCCCTCACCGATGGCAGCACGGTGCGTATCAACGAGCAGTATTACCGCGACACTCTGGAGCGTTATGCCTACTATTGGCTCGATGAGTACAATGACCTCATCGTTGGCTGGGATAACGCCCCGCATCACTTGCACCTCCCTGGTTTTCCCCATCACAGGCATGTAGCATCGCAAGAGAACGTGGACGCGTCCGAGGAAACTACGCCCGAGGAAATCCTTGCTGCCATTCGAGAGCATATCTGCTGAACAAAGCACCTGTGCTGGCCGAAAAGTCCATCCGTCCCAGCGGTTGACGGCGGAGGGCGCAGAATCTTGCATTACACGGCACGTCTAGTGGTGGATCAGCCAATGAGTCTGCACAGGCGTCTCTGGCCTCGCAGATTCAGAGTGGCTGTGGACTCTGTTTGACCACCTCAGGCATGCTCACCCGTCCCGGTCCGCGGGGCGCCTTGAGCCGGGCTGCTAAAGGGGTGCCTGGAGAACTCCGCTCGAGGACGGGCCGACCGGGGCCCCACGGATTGCCGACACTTGTCCGCTGCCCCGCTCTGTGATACACTGCGGACCATCTGCCCAATGCGACATCTCCAGGAGCCGCCTATGCTCGCCAAAGTGATCAGCTGCGCCCTCCACGGACTCGACGGCCTTCTGGTGCACGTCGAGGTGGACACATCCCGCGGCATACCAGGCCTGACGGTCGTCGGCCTTCCGGACGCCGCCATCAAGGAGTCCCGGGAACGGGTTCGTTCGGCGATCCGGAACTCGGGTTTGATGTTCCCCGGCAAACGCATCACGGTCAATCTGGCCCCGGCGGACGTGCGCAAGGAGGGCCCCGCGTACGACCTGCCCATCGCCGTAGGCGTCCTCATCGCCTCGGGGCAGGTGTGGCCCGACGCCGTCGAGGACACCCTGTTCATCGGGGAGCTGTCGCTGGACGGATCGGTACGCCATGTGGACGGGGTCCTGCCTATCGCGTCGCTGGCCCGGGACGAGGGCATCTCCACCTGCGTGGTCCCCGCCGACGACGCGCGAGAGGCCTCACTGATCGCCGACCTGACGGTGGTCCCGGTCCAGAACGTAAGCCAGCTGGCGGCTCATCTGCAGGGGCTCCACGAGATCCCGCCCTACGATGCGGACAGCGACCCGATGGCCGCCCCTCCCCCACCCTACGCCACCGACTTCGCGGAGATCAAGGGACAAGAGCACGTGAAGCGGGCGCTGGAAGTCGCCGCGGCCGGGTCGCACAACGTGTTGATGAGCGGCCCCCCGGGGGCCGGGAAGACTCTCCTGGCCCGGTCGATGCCGTCCATCATGCCCGAGACGACCATTGACGAGGCGCTGGAGGTGACCAAGATCTACAGCATCCTGGGGATGCTCCCCCCGGAGACCCCGCTGCTGCGCCACCGCCCCTTCCGGGCGCCGCACCACACCATCAGCCACGCCGGGCTGGTCGGTGGCGGGAGCTGGCCTCAGCCCGGGGAGATCAGTCTAGCCCACCGGGGCGTCCTGTTCCTGGACGAGCTGCCCGAGTTCAACCGCCGCACGCTGGAGGTGCTCCGGCAACCGATGGAGGACCACGAGGTGGTCATCTCCCGGGCCACGGGCACGCTCGCCTTCCCGGCGAACTTCACGCTGGTGGCCGCGATGAACCCCTGTCCCTGCGGGTTCTACGGTGACCCGGTCCGAGAGTGTACGTGCTCCTCGTCGCACGTGACGCGGTATCAGAAGAGGATCTCCGGCCCGCTTCTGGACCGCATCGACATTCACATCGAGGTGCCACGCGTCGATTACGACAAGCTCACGGACGACAGGCTGGGCGAGCCCTCCGAGGCGATCCGGGGGCGCGTGGAGCGGGCCCGCGAGCGACAGCGCCAGCGGTTCGAGGGAACAGCGCTGACGTGCAACGCCGACATGGGGCCAGGGGAGGTGCGACGGCTATGCAAGCTCGATGACGCCGGCCGCAGCCTGGTGCGGGCAGCCATGGTCCAGCTGCATATGAGCGCTCGGGCGTTCCATCGCATCCTGAAGCTCTCACGGACCATAGCGGATCTCGCCGGCAGCCAGGAGATCGAGACGGCACACCTGGCCGAGGCGATCCAGTACCGGCCGCGCCGGACGGTGTTGTAGCGCCTGCGGCCTGCCGCGGCATCGGTGGGACGCGGCAGACGACATCGGGCGGAGCGATCCGCTCGACCAAGCGGACGGCCATAGGGTCCCGCACGCCTGGAAGGCAGTCCAAGCCACCCAAACCTGACCGTGCTTCCAGCGTCGGGTTGTCCGTCCCCGGCAGGAGCTTCCAGGGATCGCCTCCACCCGTTCCTCGGCCACGGCACACATCACCGAGGGCAGCGCAGTAACCCGGTGGATCCGTGTCCCGGTGGTGCCCCTGCTTGGACCCGTTGAGCGTGAGGCTCATCCCAGCCACTCCAGGCCCCCTGTGCGCCGCGCTAACTCTAGATCCCGTGGCGAGAGGAGCGATCAATGATCCTCGATCAACAGCAAGAACCGCCTCCAAAGCCTCCCTTCTCGGGCCCTCTTCCCGCCTCGATCGGCGCCAGTCGTTCAGTGCAAAGAAGGACTTGCGGCCGGAGAGGGGAGCTGCCCTATGGTCAGTCCAGTCTTACGGGAACCGATAGAGCGCCGGCCGAGAAGTGCAACCTGTACAGCTTCTGTGGCTGGCAGCCCGGTCCAGGTCTCAGCCTAGCGCTGTGCTGACGCCGCCTCCCGAGCGTGACTGGAGACCAACTGCCAACCCGGCCAGGGCGTAGATGACCAACCACACGACCAGATGAACGGACGCCTCATTGACGTCGGAAAGTGGGTAGACTTCCACGATATCCAAGCCAAGTATCGGGCCTTGGGCAAGGTTGAAGAGGGTCTGAAGCATCTCGCCTGAAGACAAGCCACCGAAGTCCAACGGGCCACCGGGGTTATACGCGTGGTCAATGATGTCGCTGCACACCGTCACGTAATATCCGTCCGTATCGGTGACCACTAACCTCCGGGCTTCAGAGACTACGGAGTCCAGGCCTTCCCTTCTGATGTCCGCCATGGTGAAGACGGTCATGCCTTTCTCGCGCGCGCACTGCATCTGGCTGGCGGAGTTCCGCGGGCCACGGATGCCAAGATGTACGATCTTGCTGGGATCCACCTCGGGGAGTTCGGCGATCCGCCGGAAGGGACAGCAACGAGCGAGCCGGTCTCCACCGTACTCATCGGAGTTGTCGAAATGAGCATCGAAGTGCAGTATTCCGACTCTGTTTGGTCGGTGCTGGGTCAGACTCGTGAGAAGGGGATAGGTCACCGAATGGTCGCCACCCAGAAAAACGGGCACTACATCAGCAGTAAACAGTTGATGGGCCGCCGTCCTGAATGACTGGAATGTCCTCTGAACATCAGTGGGATGCACGGGCAGATCGCCAGTATCCCCAAGCACAAGCTCGGACATGACGTCAACAGCGTATTCGGGAATATAGCCCGTTCCGTAGCGCATAGACGCCAAGCGACACGCTTTTGGGGTCTGTTCGCAACCGGAAGGGGATCCCCAAGTATTGCTGCCCTCCCACGGGACACCCACCACAACAGCGTCCAGGCCAGTGATGCGTGCGAAGTCTCGCACAGGGCGAGCGCCCAGGAAGGTCGGTACTGTCCCCGAAACCTGCGGTCCATCGTAGGAAGAAGAAGGGGTCATGGACTCCCTCGTTGATTGTCGCATTGATGCCATGGGTCGTTCCTCCGTCACTCTTTTCAGACGATATGCACAGGCCCTCAGCGACGTACCGGTAAGCGGTTGATTGCTATCCGCCTGTGCTCTGATCTGGCACAGACTCGGCTTCGGCCAGCAGCCGCAGCTTTCCCAGGGACGAGTCAACATCTGGGTGAGGTCGCCCTCAGGCTGCCCTCCCCCCTGTCAGCTTCACGCCCAGGGTCTCCGGCCGGAGCGCCCTTGCGCGGCCCTACGGATCACGACCTCGCATAGGTCCGCGTCGTGGATCCTAACGTGGGTGGAGGGGGGAACCGGTGGACAAGGCCGACAATGAGGCCCCCAGAGATGAGAAGATCCGTCCATCGGCCGGGGCGTCCCGCGCTGGGTTGCTCCCGCCGCGCTCCCTCCCTAGGCCCCGAGTTCTGCGTCCGACAGCGTCCTATCCGCCGCGCCCCTGGACCCTTCATCGCGTGCAGTCGGAAAGATCTTGCCGGGGTTCAACACGCAATTTGGATCAAAGACCGCCTTGATGCCTCGTTGGATATCGATGAGCTTCTCGTCCATCACCAGGGGTAGGAAATCGCGTCTTTTGATACCCACGCCGTGTTCTCCGCTGAGCGTGCCGCCCAGGTGTTTGACGACGTCATACAGCTCCAGAAGCACGGCGTGCTCCAGCTCCTCCCACCCCTCCATCGGCGTTTCCGGACTCTTGACGATGGTCACGTGGAGGTTCCCGTCCCCCGCGTGGCCGTAGCAGGGGATGGTCACAGAATACCTGTCTGAGATCCGCTCCAACTCTGGTATCAGATCGGGGATGCGGGCGAAGGGCACCACCACATCCTCAAGGCTCTGCACGGGGCTATGGACTTTGAAGGCTTCGGCGATGTTGCGCCGCACTGCCCACACGCGCTCGCGGGTGGTATGATTGTCCGCCACGTAGACCTCTATGGCGCCCTGCTCGAGACACATCTCGCCGATGGCCTCGTAATCCTCCTCAACCTGGGATGCCCGGTGCCCATCGACCTCGATCAACAACATGGCCCCGGCCTCCTCGTAAGGAAGCTCCTCCCGCAGGTACCGACAGGTCGTCTGTACCGACAACTTGTCCATAAACTCGATGGCGGTCGGGATGATGCGCCCATTGGTCATGATCTCGGGCACCATCGCGATGGCCGATGGGACATCCTCAAAGAGGACCAGCAGATCGGCGGCGGCCTTAGGCAACGGCAGCAGCTTAAGGGTGATCTTGGTGAAGATACCGAGGGTGCCTTCAGACCCCACCATGAGCTTCACCAGATCATAGCCAGTCACATCTTTGATGCGCTTCCCCCCCATCTGGACGATCTCACCCGTCGGCAGCACCACCTCCAGTCCCAGCACGTACCGCCCTGTGACCCCGTACTTGATCGCCTTGCCACCCCCGGCGTTCTCGGCGACGTTCCCGCTAATGTAACACGTCTCGACACTCATCGGGTACCCAGCGTAGAAGAGCCCATCCTCCTCGATGGCCTCATTGATGGTGTTGGTCACAACTCCGGGCTCAACCACCGCAACCAGATTCTCCCGGTCGATCTCCAGAATGCGGTTCATTCGTTCAAGAGAGAGCACGATACCACCGTAGATCGGCGTTGCCCCCCCGGAGAGCCCGGACCCCGCCCCTCGGGGAGTGACCGGGATGAGGTGCTGGTTGGCCAACCGCATGATGGCGGAGATTTCCTCGGCACTGGCGGGCTTGACGACAGCCTCGGGCTGGCGGGCGAAGCGCTGGTCCGTAACCTCGTCGTGGGCGTAGCCCTCGAGTTTCTCGCTGTCCCCGTAGATCACGTGCCGTTCCCCGACGATGTCGCGGAGCTCCCGAATCACCTGCTCCGTGACTTCCTCATACCGTCTCATGTTGGGTCCCCCTCCCTCGTCTGCAGCTTCTCGATGACCGCCGGTATGACCTCGAACAGATCGCCCACGACACCGAGATCAGCCATCTGGAAGATCTCGGCCTCCGGGTCAGCGTTTATGGCGAGGATGTGCTTCGCGGTCTGCATCCCCGCCAGGTGCTGGATGGCGCCCGAGATGCCGCAAGCGACGTAGAGCTCCGGCGACACGGTCTTACCGCTCAGGCCGATCTGGCGGGCATAGGGTTGCCAGCCCCGGTCCACCGCCGCCCGGGACGCACCGACGCTCCCACCCAACATGGCGGCCAGCCTCTCGATCAAAGCGAAGCTCTGCTCGCTCCTCAGCCCTCGTCCCCCGGCTACGATCACGTCCGCTTCCTCGATGGCCACCTCCTGGGAGGCGTCAGGTTCAAAGGCCTCAAAGCGGACCGAAGTCTGGAGCAGCTCCTCGGGCACCTCCACCCGAATGACCCTCCCCGTCCGCGCGGGATCTACGGGTGCCGGCGGCCGAGATTTGGGACGGACCGTCGCCATCTGCGGTCGTGCTGTCGGCGTTTGGATGGTGGCCAGGACGTTTCCGCCGATGGCTGGGCGGGTCTGCAGCAAGCCGCCGGTCTCGGGGTCTATGTCGAGGCCCGTACAGTCGGCGGTCAAGCCCGCATGGACTTTTGAGGCAAGATAGGGCATCACCGTCCGCCCCGTCGTCGTCGCGGCCGCGATGATCACCTCCGGCCGATAGGTCTCCACCAGGTGTTGCAAGGCAGCGGCGTGAGGCTGCACCAGGAAGTGCGCCAGGGCGGGATGATCGACCACGTAGACCTGATCGGCCCCGCGAGCGATGAGCTCCTCCACTTCCGCAGTGGGGACGCCGTCCCCAACCACCACCGAGCCGAGGCAGCAGCCGCATGCATCGGCCAGGTCCCGGCCCCACGTCAGCA
>SKQX01000210.1 GCA_007118795.1 Thermoflexales bacterium
ATCAGGGGTTCGGCCCACGCCCGATCTGCCTGGGCTGTCCCCAGCGTGTTCTCCGGACCTTGGCAGAACGCGAGGATCTCTCCGACAATTCCGGCTCGCAGATCGTCTTTCTGAGCCAGCGGCATCACAGCGACTCCTTTCCCCTCCGAATGGATCCCCGGCAAACCACGAGGCTCTGCAAGCAATCGTGCTCGCTCGCCGGCGCTACTGGGCTAATCATCCGAGGGCCTGTCCTCTCTCAGGTAGCGGTCGAACCAGCGCAGGATGTGCTCGAGCCGCTCGATCCGCCGGTCGGTCCGGCCGCCGCGGGAGAGGCCGTGGGGCTCGTCGGGAAAGCGCACCATCTCCGTGTCCACCCCCAGTCTCTTGAGCGCCACGAAGACCTGCTCGCCCTGCTCGATGGGACAGCGGAGGTCGTTCTCGCTGTGGATCACGAGCGTGGGTGTGGTCGCGCTGCCGATATGGCTGATGGGGGATTGGCGCCAGTAGTTCTCAAACGCCTCCCACGGTGGTTGATTGCCGAACTCATGCTCCCACGTCCAGTTGAAGTCGGTGGAGCCGTAGAAACTGAGCAAGTTGCTGACGCTGCGCTGTGTGACGGCGGCCCGGAAGCGGTCGGTGTGACCGATGATCCAGTTGGTCATGTAGCCGCCATAGCTGCCGCCCGCGACGCCCATTCGGTCGGCATCCACGTACGGCTGGCCCGCTACGAAGTCCGCCCACGCCATCAAGTCGTCGTAGTCCGCACCACCCCAATCATTGACGATTGCCTTGGCATGCTCCTCCCCGTATCCCCGGCTGCCGCGCGGGTTGCAGAAGGTGATCACGTAGCCCTGGGCCGCGAGGAAATAGAACTCGTGCATGAAGAAGTTCCCGTACTGAGTGCGGGGCCCCCCGTGAATCTCCACCAGGGCGGGATAGCGCTCCGCCGGGTCGAAGCCCGGGGGCTTGAGAATCCAGCCGTGCAACTGGTGGTCAGCGGGGCCTTCAACCCACACCGCCTTCACTTCTCCCAGGTCGATGGTCCGAAGCAGATCGCCGTTAAGATCCGAGAGCTTCCTGGCACCGCCATCGTTCAAGTCCAGCGTCCAGACCTCGGCGGGCTCCCCCATATCGGCGTGGAGATAGGCCAGCGTCGATTGCGGATCGTCGAGGCTGAAGCTGCCGACCACCCCGACCTCGCCGATGACCGTGTCGAGCTCTGTATCTCTGCCATCGACCGAGACCGACTTGAGATGGGTGTTCCCGCGCTCGGAGATCTGAACGTATATCCGCTTGCTGTCCTTGGACCACGTGGGTGGCGACAGAGGAAGTCCACCGGGCAGGTCATTGATGGTGGCACAGGAGACCTGGACGTCGAATGCCTCCGTCAGGTTCCGGGCCTCGTCGCTGCCGTCTATCGGGACGATCCAGAGGCTGGTCTGCTTCCACCATTCTCCCCGGCCCTCCCGGCCTAGGTAAGCCAGCCAGCACCCATCCGGAGAGAAGACTGGCATCTCTTTCTCACCAACGGGAGTGTCTATTCTGCGTAGGTCACCTCCTGCCGCCGGCATAAGGAAGATGTCGACGGCGTCGGGATCCAGATCCGGTTCTTCGGCGCGATTCGAGTGGAAGACGATCCGTTCTCCATCAGGCGACCAGCGTGGGTCGAGCTCGTCGTACATGTCGCCCTCGGTCAGTTGGGTGGGCTCGCCGCTTTCCGCGTCCACCGTCCAGATATGCCAGCGTTCCTGCGGTAAGTAGCCCTCCCCGTCGAGTTTATAGAAGAGCCGTTTGTAGTGGCGGGAGACAACCCCCAGTTCCTTCTTCTCCTGGTCGTCCTCGCGGTCGATCGCCTCCTCGTCCTTCCTCCGGAACTGGCATAGGAGCCGGGTTCCGTCCGGTGACCACTCTAGACTGGCGAACTTGCCTTTCAGGTCGGTCAGCTGGCGTGCCTCCCCACCGCCAAAAGGGATCAGGTGGATCTGGGGTTGATCCTCGTCGACGCGATCTGAGAGAAACGCGATCTGACCCCCGTCGGGAGACCACTTTGGGCTGCTGTCGACGTGATCGCCAGACGTGAACTGGCGCGGCTCCCCCCCTGCCGTGGGGACCATCCAGAGGTTGGTGAACTTCTTCTGACCCTCCTCTTGCACGCGCTGAACACAGAAGATCACGTGCCTTCCGTCGGGCGAGAGCCGGCAGTCCGTGATCAGGCGGAACCGATACAGGTCAGCCGCCGTCATGGTGCGTCTATCATTATTGGACATTACAAAACCCTCACTACTCCAATGCGGCGCCGGGCCGCATCATCTTGTCGTAGGTTGCTAGTTCTGCCTTGGCACTTCGGAAGTGGGTAACCGAGCCGTAGACCCGCTGCTGCTGTCGAGACGGGGCATGTCGCCCTAACACCCTTCGTCGGCTTCTATGCCTTTGTCGGCTAAGTCCCAATCGTGCAGACAGTCCATCAACTTGTACGCTGTAAGATCCAGCTGAATGGGGGTCACCGACACGTAGTCGTTGGCCACGGCCCAGATGTCGGTGCCCTCGTCCTCGATGCCCGTCGGTTCCTGCCCTACGATCCAGTAGTAGGGCCTTCCGCGGGGATCGACCCGTTCCGTCAGCTCGTCGCGGTAGATCCGAAGCCCCATTCGTGTGATCTGCACGCCCGCTATCCGGTCGGCTGGGAGGGGAGGGAGATTGACGTTCAGCAGTACATCCCGGGGCAGCCCCTGGTCCAGGACAGCGCGGGCTACCTGGGCTCCCCACATCGCGGCCACTGTGAAATCCTCGCAGTCGCGGGAATCCAGGGAAACCGCGACCGCCTTCACACCGAAAATGGTGGCCTCCATCGCGGCGGTGACGGTGCCGGAGTACGTCACATCGTGGCCCAGGTTGGCGCCTTCGTTGACGCCCGAGACCACCAGGTCGATGGGCTCGGGGATGGCGCCCAGAAGCGCCAGGGCGACCGCGTCGGAGGGTGCGCCGGTGGTGGAGAGGGCGGGGGTGCCGTCATCGAGGAGCATCTCCTCCAGGCGCAGCGGCTTGTGCATCGTCTTGACGTGGCCCGACGCGGACCAGTTCCGCGCGGGAGCCAGGACGGTGACCTTGCCCAGCTTGCTGCAGGCATTCTTCAGGGCCAACAACCCGGGGGCCCTGATGCCGTCATCGTTTGTCACCAGGATATGGGGTCTCTCAGGTCTCACTGATGGGGTGCCCGTCGCAGTAGGTGACCCTTGCTGTCAAGGGACGACCTCGATCGTCACCAGATTGCTCCGCGACCTATTCCCAGCAGCGTCTACAGCGATAAGGTAGAACGTGTGGTTACCGAGGCTAGTCGACTCGCTTAGGGTCCAGTTGGCGGTGAATGGAGCGACTCGCTGCACGGCAAACGGCTGGAGCCCCGCTGGTTGAGTCTCCTTGTCACCGGCATACGCATAGAACTCCACGCGGTCCAAGGAGTAGTCCTCGACCTCGGCGGTGATGCTGACCCGCATTTGGTTTCCTCGCTGGAATCGGGATCCCTCCGCCGGGTAGCTGATACGGACCGTTGGTGGGATGTTGTCCACGGTAACCTGGATCTCGTGTTCCCGGACGTCTCCTGTATGGCCCACCACCTGAAGGCGTAGAGTGTAGAGACCGTCCAACCCGGCTGTTTCCCAACTCTCCAGGAGCCCGTGATCCACTTGATGGGCATGCTCGGGCCCGATCTGGATCCACTCGGTGGGATTGAGCCCTCTGCCAAATATCACCCGGAAGAAGTTGAAATCCTCGCCCCGGGCGTTTCCGTGGATGGGGACCACCCCGCCTACGTAGGCGTAAGACTCCGGGGAATGGATGGCCACATCTGCGTCCCCGCGCGTGGGGCCGTGGATCGTATCGTATTCCGTGGGCGGTCTCTCCGGCCGCCTGTCCTCCGGAAGGGCGTTTATCCAACTGTCGGCCGCCGGGGGGTAGACCTCGTAGGTCCTCTCTTCGCACAGCTCCGGCTCGGTATGGACGGTGCACAGCCTTCCGGTCTCCCGGTTCACCAGATAGGTCTGATGGATATCGCATTGCTCCGTCGGCTCGGTCCCGGGGATGAACAGCTCGGTGACCGTTGGGCAGTCGTCGGTGGGGAGCTTGCCCGAGACTGCGCAGACCGAACGAGTGATCAATCCCTCGGGGCGGTTGAAAGGCACGGACGGCTCGTCCCGGAGCCCGTATTCCAGCACGGCGTGCCAGATCGGTGCAGCTCCCCGAATGCCGGGCAGGTCGTCCATCTTCCTATTGTCAGTATTGCCAACCCAGACGCCGACGGCCAGCTGGGGAGTATACCCGACGGTCCAGGAGTCGCGGAAGTCATCCGTGGTGCCCGTCTTAGCCGCCGCCGGCCGCCCCTCGGACAGCTCCAGGGGGTTACCCTGCCCCATCGCCGCCCAGCGCGCCTGCCGATCGGCGAGAATATCGTTCATCAGGTAGGCCAGCTCGGGCGAGAGGACGGTGTCGCTCCCGGGCTCATCGTACTGGTAGAGGACATTCCCGTGGCGGTCCTCAACCCGCAAGATGCTCACCGGGTCCAGCTCTCGGAATCCCCAGCGCGCCTCTTCCGCCCGCACCGGCGACCCGTACATACGGCCGTTGTTGGCGAGGACACCAAAGGCATAGGTCAGGTCGAGCAAGTGCACCTCGCCGCCTCCCAGCGTGAGGCTGAGGCCGTAGTGATCGAGCCCTCGGTCGAGGGTGTTGATGCCCATCCGATGGGCGGTGCGGAGAACGTTCTCGATCCCCGCCATCTCGAGGGCAGAGACAGCTGGTATGTTGTACGAGCGGGCCAGGGCCAGTCGCATGCGCTGGGGCCCGTGGTAGCGCCGATCGTAGTTCTCCGGTATGTAGGGCTCCCCGACCGGTTGGGGGAAGATGTGTCTCACGTCCAGGAACATGTGGGCCGCGTTATAACCCTGGGACAGCAGGTTCAGGTAGGTAAAGGGCTTGAAGGATGAGCCCGGTTGCCGTCCCAGCCCGTCCACGGCGACATTGTACTGACCGTGTATCGCGTCGTCCCAGAAGTCGACGCTGCCCACCAGGGCCAGGATCTCGCCTGTCCCGGGCCGGATGACCACCACTGACGCGTTGTTGACGTCGTGATCCTTACCCACAGAGGCAGCACGGAGGGGGGGCAGGTAACGCGCGGCCTCACACCCGGACTCGATGGCTTCCTGGATGATCTGGACCTCGTCCTCGCCCGACAAACGGCGAAGGTGAGTCTGCGCGGCACATTGGGCCTGCTCGTGGAGATCGAGGTCCACGGTGGTATAGACGCGCAGGCCCCCACGATAGAGAGCGCCGGCCCCGACCTCCGGCATCCCCTCCAGCTGGTTACGCACATAGACGGCGAAGTGAGGGGCACGCATGTCGAAGCGCGCGAGGGATTCTGCCTCTGCCAGATCCCACGGTTCTTCTTTGGCCACGTTCGCTTCCTGGGCCGTTATGTAACCGTCTCGAACCATCCCGTCGAGCACCACGCCCTGGCGTCTGCGGGCCATATCGGGGTTGTCGAACGGATTCATCCGGGGGTTCTGGGGAACCGCTATCAGTGTTGTCGACTCCGACAGGGTCAGTTCGCTGGCGCTCTTGCCGAAGTAGACCTGGGCTGCTGCCTCAATGCCGTGCGAGAGGTTGCCGTAGAAGTTCGTGTTCAGGTACCATTCGAGGATCTGCTCTTTGCTGTACACTTGCGTGATGCGGTGTGAGAGCAGTATCTCAGTGATCTTCCGATCGTAATCGTCCCACTGCGGTCCCTCGGGCCCTACGTAGCGGCGTTCCTTCTCGATGACGACGTTCTTGATCAGCTGCTGCGTGATGGAGGAACCACCCTGGATCTCGTCCCCTTGGACGGTAGACCACGCCGCTCGGGCTATGCCCCGCGGGTTGAAGCCGGGATTGTCCCAGAATGTGCGGTCCTCGCTGGCCAGCGTCGCCTGGATCAGATGGTCTGGCATCTGATCCAACGATACCCATGCTCGCTCCCCGCCTGTGGGGTCGATGAGCCGGGCAATGACGTGCTGCCCTGTGCGGTCGAAGATCTGCGTGGTCTCAAACACCTCCTCCGCCGCCTCAATCTCCGCTGGCGCGGGCAGGTCACGGGTGAAGTAGGCATAGGCGCCGGCGATGGCGCCGGCGCTCGCCAGGATGGAGGCCGAGACCACGATGAACACGGCTAGCAATGCCACGATCAAGACCCGCAGCACCTGGTGGATGCCGGACCGCTGCCGATCGCGTCGGTTCCTGTGGCGCCGCAGGGCGATGTAACGCACTGTTCCGTCAGATGTCATGGTCAGCAGACCTCCCGCTGGTAAGCGACCCATCGTACCAGAAGGTGGGTCACTTGGCAAGTATCGAGGCTGCCTGGCTATGGCTTCAAGCTAAAGATGACCGGCCCTTTGGCCGACACACCATTAGGTCGAAACCGACGGCTACGGCCGCTCGAGACGCGGGTGTGCTTCTGCTGAGTACCGGTCAACTCAACGACGAGAAGGACAAGATCCTGCGGCTGGGCACGGACTTATCATTCTTCTGTGGCGAAAGTGACCGGCACTTGGGAGCGCAGCATGATCGCCCGAATTGGCTCAAGAAACCGTGGAATTCGGCTCTCCGAGATCTTGACCGAAGTACCGGTCACCTCAACGGCGAGAATGATAGAGCCCTGACGGCGGGGCTCTCCAGGTTGACAGGG
>SKQX01000158.1 GCA_007118795.1 Thermoflexales bacterium
CCCGCTGGAGGGGGCGACGGTCACGGCCGACGACGGCACGTGGGCAGAGACGGACGCCGACGGCTACTACGAGATGTACCTGGACGAGGGCACGTACGAGGTCACGGCAGAGCTGCAGGACTACGCGCCAGAGACAGCGATCGTCGAGATCATCTCTGGCGAGGAGACGCAGCAGGACTTCGCGCTGGTGGCGGCGGTGGTGTTCGTGCCGACCCCGCTGGAGGTGACGGTGCCGTGGCAGGAGAGCTACACGGAGGTGGTGACGCTGACGAACCGCCTGCCGTGGGGCTACGACTTCGAGTTCATGGAGCTGCCCGGCGGGTTCATTCCGACGGGAGGCAGCGTTGCGGTCCAACGCGATCCGGCGCCGAGTATCCCGGCGGAGGTCTCCACGGGGCTAGCACCGGAGGGCTACGAGCCGCAGCCGACTGAAGAGGTGTCGAGCCCGACGGGACCCTGGCAGACGCGGGCCAGCGCCCCCTTCGTCTCGATGGACAACGTCTATCTGGGCTATGACGGGAAGGGCTACCAGATCGGCGGGTACGGTACCAACGGTCAGGTGGGCATCTACGATGCCGACACTGACAGCTGGACAACAGGGACCAGCGCGCCGTCTCCGCAGATCGAGTATCCCGTGGACGGCTGTTTCGGATTCAATGCCGACGGGGATCCGGTGGGAGTGCTCTTCAACGACACGACCAGCGGCGTCACCACGCTGAAGCGCTACAACATGGCGACGGATTCGTGGGACACACCGCCCGTGCCGGCGGGCTTCCCGGCCAATGGGCTGTGGGCGCACGCCATCGCCTCACTCTGGCCGCAGACGGGTGAGAACGTGTGCTACATCTCCGGTGGCGCCACGGCGCCGGGCGGAGGGAACACCAGCGCGCTGTACGCCTACTACCCGGACACGAACACGGTGGAGAACCTGGGCAACTTCAACTACCTGGCGCAGGGGATGGCGTTCCACGCTACGTGGTATGTGCCGTGGATCGGGACTCAGGGCGGCATCTGCGTGGGCGGCGGTGTCAATGCCGCAAGCGTGGTTTCCAGCGATACGCAGTGCTACGACATCGGTGCCGGGGTGTTCAACGCCACCAACGCCGACCTGGGCCCCATGCCGGCGGGCGTTTGGGGTATGGCCCACGGCATCCTCTACGAGGATGGCGACTATCAGCTGTGGATTGCCCAGGGGGCCGACACGGCGTTCGCACTATGGCCGAACTCGGCGTTCTACAGCCAGAACGACGGGCAGTGGTACATCGGCCCGACGCCGCCGCGCACGGGCTATCGCGTGGACGGCACGAACATCGCGGCCGCCGACGGCTGCTCCTTCTACGTCGTGGGCGGGTCGAGTGGTGGGTTCACGCCCACCAGCGGACACGAGCGGAACTTCTCGCCCGACTGCCCGCCGGTGGTAGGGGTGGAGGTGCCGTGGTTCGGGCAGGACCCCATCAGCGGGACGGTCCCGGCCGACGCTTACATCAACCCGACGATGCTGTTCACCGCCACGTACGAAGCGGGCGTGAACCAGCCCGGGGACTACTACTGTACCCTGAGGGTGGAGGGCGACCCGCGGCTGAACGTGCCCGTGAAGATGACGGTGCCGCCGCCGGACACCATGGGGCAGCTGCAGGGCTACGTCCTGGACAACTGCACGGGAGAGCCCGTAGAGGCCGACATCAGCATCGCTGGCGGCGATCCCATCACGGAGACGCAGAGCGCCAAGGACACCGGGTACTACGGCGTGTGGCTGTATCCGGGTGAGTACGAGCTGACGTTCAGCGCGGCGGGCTACGTCGATTACAGCGACACCGTGATCATCGTCGCGCAGGACGCGGTCCAGCTGGACGTGGACCTGGTTCCCGACCGGCCGTGCATCGCGCTAGATCCGGAGGAGATTGAGGTCTGGGTTCCGTACGGGACGGAGGTCTACACACACCCGACGGGGCTGGACATCATCAACGATGGTGGTCAGGATCTGAGCTTCCAGCTGTGGGAGCTGCCGGGTGATCTAACCGGTGGCGACATCAGCAGCCTGACGGGCTCTGTGGTGGAGTTCGACCCGTCGGTGGGCGGGGATGAGTTCTACATCCCTGGCACGGAGCAGACGTTCTGCTTCCTGGCCAAGTCGCACAGCCCGGACTGGGAGTACGCCCTGAGCGTGTGGCAGATGTTCCCCAGCGACTGGGTGGTGAGCAGCGTCTACGTGCAAGGGACGCCCTATTGCGATCAGGGCGGGTCCTTCGGGACGTTCTCATGGACGTTCCACACGGCGCCGTACGAGGTGCGGATCAACCATCCGCGCTACCACTCGAGTGGAGGGGACACGTGCTATGCCTACTACTGCTTCGAGGTGACGTCGGCGGTGGCGGGGATTGAGGCGCCGGTGTCGTGGTACTGGAACGGGGACAGCTGGGGCAGCCCGCCGTACAACCCGTGCAGCGACGACAACTACACGCCGTCGGGGCAGACCACTTGTGACGAGGCAATCAACCCGGTAGCGGGTGTACCGATCGGGGCGATGGACGTGCCCTGGTTCTGGCAGGATCCTGTCTCGGGGACGGTGCCGGGGCTGGACTGGCTGAACGTGGACCTAATGTTCACGGCGCTGGACGAAGACGAGAGCCCGCTCCCGACGGGTGAGTACACGGCGACGCTGGTCGTGGTTCATAACGATCCGCTCGTTGATACGATCATGATGCCCGTGACGATGCACATCGGTGAAGTTGCTGAGCTGACCATCGCGGTCGCAGGCGAAGGGTCAGGGCAGGTGACGCCGCCCGAGGGCACGCACCAGTACGTCGTCGGCCAGGAAGTTACCGCGACGGCTGAGCCCGACATCGGCTCGTACTTCGCCGGCTGGAGCGGTGATATCGTGACCGATACGGAGACCATCGTCTTCGAGATCTGGGAGGATATGGCGATCACCGCCACGTTCGAGCTGGAGGAGTACACGCTCGATGTGAACGTGGTGGGTGAGGGCGAGGTGGAGGTCGATCCGCTTCAGGACACCTACTTGTACGGGGATGTGGTGACGCTGACCGCGACTCCTGAGGACGGCTGGTACTTCGACGGTTGGACCGGGGACGTGGAGGGGCTGGATGAGGTGATCACCCACACCATCGTGGGGGACACCGTCGTCACGGCCACCTTCGAGGTGATCCCCATCGCCTACGTCCAGATAGCACACCTGGCGCCGTTCGCGATGGATCCTGGAACGGCTGTTACGGTGACGCTAGATGGAGTGCCGGCGCTGACGGACTTCGCGTACGGGGACTCGACGGAGTACATCGCGTTGCCGGCGGGCGAGTACGAAGTGGGTATCTGGCCTGCGGGGAGCACCGAGCCGGCCATCAGCGCCACCGTGGAGCTGGTGGTGGACACGTACTACACCGCCATCGCCTATGGCGATGGGGTCAACCAGGACCTGGGGCTGATGCTGCTGGAGGACGACCTGACGCCGCCGGCTCCGGGCACGTTCCACCTCCGCCTGGGTCACCTGGCACCGTTTGCTCCTGGGGATGCGACCGCCGACGTGCGCCTGGCAGATGGCACACCCATTCTGGAGGATGTCGACTTCGGTGACGTGACGGGATTCATCCCGCTCCCTGCCGGTGAGTACGACATCATCATCACCACGCCGGGTGGGGAGACCACGCTGATCGACCCGCTGCCGGTAGCCTTCGAGGAGGGGCAGATCCTATCGGCGTTCGCGACCGGAGACGGCGTGAACCAGGATCTGGGCGTCTTCGCGCTGCCGGCGGGGGACTTCGGCTTCTTCCTGCCGCTGAGAGTCGACAGGTTCATCTACCTGCCGATCATCCTCAACAACTTCGCACCGTAGACGCCGGAGCCGGTCGGTCTGGGAGCTGACGCATCTATCCCAGACCGATGCGCCCCGCGTAGTATGATTCAACGAGGGCAGGGGACCATCCCCTGCCCTCGTTGGTTTGATGAGATGGGGCCACGCCGTCGTTCATCACCTTCGACCCGCTGACGCCCCAATCGAACAACCCGTACCCGGAGCCAGGCCGCTACTCATCTCGTCTACACGTGCACATGCTCAGCAGACCTTGGTTCCTCCATCCTGTCATCTGCGCACGTTGCGGTTAATGCCACCGCGACTCCACTGAAAGCCCTCGCGCGGGTGGACGAAGCCGAGGCGATGAACTGCTATGACACCATCCTCCGTCTCGCGTCCGCATTCCGTGTTTGACAGTGGTTCTGACAGCCGATATACTCGCTAACGACGTAACTCCACGCGCTGTGAGAGAGAAAGAGACAGAAGGTCGTCCCGCGTCGTCCGGGGTGGGCTCCAAGGCTCCGGTCGGACCTGTGGTTCGCGGAGCTCGAGGCAGGAGTTCGTCCGTCGAGCCTGCCGAAGGACGCGGCAGTGTTCGAGATGCCCGGTCTCTTGGTTAGCCTTGTCCAGCAAGAAGCAGCCCACGTATCCACGGGCCCGAATGGGGTCGTCGTGCTTCGTCTTCGTCGACCAGGTAGAATCCCTGCTGCGAAACCCGGAGGACCAGATGTGTGGCGCCGATGTCGGACGGCATGGTGCTCTTCGACAGAGGTGGGAGCCGAAACCTCCAGTCTACAGCGATCTACCTCGCGGAGTTCACTCGACCGAGGGCGGGGGATAGTGCCCAGCCGAGGGTGTTGAAAAACGCTCCAAATGGCTGATCACATGGGGCGGACGCCCCACTTCTGGCGCGAAATGGACCCGAAACGGGGAAGCTATGGCGAAAATGCCGGGTTCTACGGCACGTGTTTCCCACCGATGGGGCTGATTGCGACTTATTCCACACCCTCCAGCCCTCGCTTGACTTGACCGGCTTTCTGTGCTACAAGACTAGCGTCAGTCTGCTTCCCGCCTTCTGGCGGGACAAGCCTGAGCAGATCTTCATTGTGCCTGGTGACTGGCAGGACGCCGCTTGAGCCGGTCATCGGCCCGGCATCATACAGCCGCCCGTGCCGAGAGGTGACAGACGGCGTATACCACGGCGATCGAGCCCCTTGGCGCACACGAAAGGAGGTGTCTGACTGGGCCTATCCTCAGCAACGCTTCGTGGACGTTCTCTCTGTAGCCTGCATTGGCGTCTTGTACCGAGCAGTATAGCGAGGAGGATAGCATGAGAAGCAAGTGGTTCAACGTCCTGGCGTTGGTGGCGCTCGTCGTGGGAGTGCTTCCGGCAACAGCAATGGGCCAAGCGACCGCAGCTCCGGTCGCTGAGGAGGTAACAGAGCAGCGAGTCCCGGACAAGATTGAGCCGGACTTGCTCGGCGAGCTGATGGAGGGCGAGAGCGCCGATTTCATCGTGCGCTTCGTCGAACAGGCAGACTTATCAGCTGCATACTCGATGAGTTGGGAGCAGCGCGGTGAGTTCGTGTTCCAGACCCTGGGCGCCGTGGCTGCAGAGAGCCAGATCCAGGCCGAGGCGTTGCTGGATGCGGCGGACCTTTCGTACCAGACTTTCATTGCCGGCAACGAACTCTACATCTGGGGAGGTGGCCTGGCAGCGGCCGAATCGCTGGCGGCGCTGCCCGAGGTCGAGTCTATTCGCGCTCCTCTCACCTACTACATCGATCCCATCATTGAGGAGGAGCCCCCGCCCAGCCCGGACGCCCTCGCCTGGGGCATCATCGACACCAAGGCCGATGAATTCTGGGGTGAGTTTGGCCTGCAGGGTGAAGGGATCCGGGTGGCCAACATTGACACGGGCGTCCAATGGGACCATCCGGCCCTTGTCGACGCTTTTGCCTGTCCGGGTGACCCTGGGGACCCGGCGTGCTGGGAGGATCCGTCAAACATCTGCCCCGGCGGAACGATGTGCGATAACAACGGCCACGGGACCCACGTGATGGGGACGCAGGTGGGTGATGACGACCCGGCACTGACGTGGCAGGCGGGTATGGCGCCGCGCTCGACGTGGATCGCGTGTAAGGGCTGTGAGAGCACTTCGTGTTCGGAGTACGCCCTGAATACCTGCGCAGACTGGATCCTGGCCCCGGATGGTGATCCGGCCAACCGACCGCACGTGGTGAACAACTCGTGGGGTGGTGGTCCGGCCTGTGACGGATGGTACTGGCCAAGGGTGGACGCCTGGCGCGCCGCTGGCATCTTCCCCGCCTTCTCGGCTGGGAACTCCGGATCGTCCTGCAACAGCCTGGGACAGCCCAGCAACTACCAGTATTCGTTCGCCACGGCGGCCCACGCGGCGAGCCGGACGATAGCCTCCTTCTCCAGCCGGGGCCCGGCTCCGACGGCGACGCACTGCCACCCCTACGAGCCCTACACAAAGCCCAACCTCTCGGCTCCTGGGGTCAACATCTGCTCCAGCGTACCGGGTAACGGGTGGAGCTGCGGATACAGCGGCACGTCGATGTCCAGCCCGCATACGGCTGGTGCTGTTGCGTTGCTGTGGTCGTGCAATCCGGCGCTGATCGGAGACATGGATCTAACGTTTGAAGTCCTGCAGGACAACGCGAGCCCGCCGACGGGGGACGGCAACTGTGGGGCGCCGCCGACGGGCCACGGGAACTACACGTACGGCTATGGTCTGCTGGATGTGTACGCTGCGGGTTTGCTCTGGTGTGGCGACACGGGGCACCTCGAGGGACAAGTGTATGATGGGATGGACGACACCCCCATTGAAGGCGCAACAGTTCAGGCCG
>SKQX01000141.1 GCA_007118795.1 Thermoflexales bacterium
ACCCCACCCGCGTGCGCATCATCTCAGCACTGCTCGCCGATGAGCTCTGCGTCCACGAGCTCGCGGAAGCCGTCAGCGTAAGCCAGTCGGCGGTCTCCCATCAACTGGCTACGTTGCGGGAAATGCGGCTGGTCCGGTTCAGGAAGAAGGGCCGCCACGTCTTTTACACCCTAGATGACGATCACATTCGCGATCTTCTTCGGCAGGGACTGGACCACGTCTCACACAACTAATGATCGAGCGACTGAAACTAGAAATCCCGGTGCTCCTGCCTGATAACGGGCAGTGTCCCAACTGTGTGCAGCGCCTGCAGTTGGCTCTCCATCCTCACCAGGGAATCGCGCGAGTACATCTGGATGAGGGCAGCGACCTCGCCCGGCTCTGCCTCCATTACGATCCCGACCTGATCTCCCTGGCTCATGTAGAGCGAATGGCTCGGCAGGAGGGCATCACCGTCCAACAGCGCTACCGCCACCGTGCCCTGTGGATCGAAGGGATGGACTGCGCCGACTGCGCCCGCAAGGTGGAGAGGAGTGTCGGAAGGCTGGAGGGGGTTCTGCACGCGGCCGTCGACTTCGCCTCCGCCACTATGCGCGTGGAGTACGACGTCGAACAGCTTACCCAGGCCGACATCGTCCAGCGCATTCGCCGGCTGGGTTACGACGTGCGCGACCAGCAAGCGGGAGCATCTTCGGATGAGCCAGATGGCCTGATTGGGTTCCTCACCTTCTTGATGCAACACCGCCGTGCCACCGTGACCATGGTCGCAGGCGCGATGATCGCGTTCGCGTTGGTCATGGCGAGATCGGGCCTCACCACCTCCATCTCGCGTGCCCTCTACGGAGTGGCCATCGCTGTCGCCGGCTTCCGCGTCGCCCGCCGAGGCATCGTCAGCACGTGGATCAGCCGGCAGATGGACGTCAACTTCCTGATGACGATAGCGGTTCTGGGCGCGGTGGCCATCGGTGCCTGGGAGGAGGGCGCCCTGGTGGTTTTCCTGTTCGGCCTGGGCGAGACGTTGGAGGAGTACACCATGGATCGTGCACGTCAGACCATCCGCTCGCTTATGGAGCTGGCCCCTGCCGCGGCCTCTCGCTTGCCCGACCTGGAGCGCGTACCAGTGGAGGACTTGGCAGTGGGCGATCTCGTGCTCGTCCGACCGGGCGAACGGATACCTATGGACGGCATCGTACGTCGCGGAACCTCCGCCGTCGACCAGGCACCCATCACCGGGGAGAGCATCCCGGTGGAGGTGCAGCCAGGGGTTCAGCTCTTCGCCGGCTCCATCAACGGGCCGCACACGCTGGAGATGGAGGTCACCCACCTGGCCGAGGACAACACCATCAGCCGCATCGTCCATATGGTACAGGAGGCCCAGACGACAAAGGCCCCCTCCCAGCGTTGGGTCGACGTCTTCGCCCGCTATTATACGCCCGGCGTCATTGGGCTCGCCGTCCTCATCGCCACCGTCCCACCCCTCTTCTTCGGTCAGCCCTTCCTGGCGACGACGGCCGGCAAGGGCTGGCTCTACCGGGCGCTCGCCCTCCTGATCATCGCCTGTCCGTGTGCCCTGGTGATCTCCACCCCGGTCAGCATCGTCAGCGCTATCGCTAGCGCGGCGCAACACGGGGTGTTGTTCAAAGGTGGGGCCTACCTGGAGGCAGCGGGCTGCCTGCGGGCGGTGGCCTTTGACAAGACGGGCACGTTGACCCACGGTGAGCCCGCGGTGACCGACATAATCCCTCTGCCCGCGTCCCACCACTCGACTTCCGGAGGCGGTGAGCCCAAACCGGGGGAATGGGAGGAGCACTTACTTCGCCTGGCCGCGGCTGCCGAGGCGGCCAGCAACCACCCTCTTGCCCGAGCCATCGTCCGCGCTGCCGAGCAACGGGACATTCTTTACACGCCCGCCCGTGAGCTCGAGGCTCTCACCGGTCGGGGCATCCGGGCTTCGATGCCCAACACCCAGATCTATGTCGGCAGTCTACCGCTGTTTCAGGAGTGTGAAATCGATCTCCCCGAGAGTCTCACCGCCCGGGCAGAAGCACTTGAGGAGGATGGGAAGACGGTCCTGTTCGTCGCATCGATCCAAGGAGGCCAGCCGAGGATCGGCGGCCTCATCGCCGTGGCCGACCCCGTGCGGCCCGACGCCCGGGAGACCGTCGCCGCCCTCAGGCGGACCGGCATCCGTCGCACAGTCATGCTAACGGGAGACAACCACCGCACCGCAGCGGCGGTTGCCAGTCAGGTGGGCCTCGACGGCTTCCACGCCGAACTGCTGCCCCAGGGCAAGCTGGACGCCATCGACGAGCTGCTCGCTGAGTACGGCCAGGTCGCGATGGTGGGTGACGGGATCAACGATGCTCCGGCCCTGGCGCGGGCCACGATTGGCATCGCCATGGGCGGTGCAGGCAGCGATCAGGCCTTGGAGACGGCGGACGTCGCCCTGATGGCCGACGCCCTCAGCAAACTCCCCTTCGCCATACGGTTGAGTCGCCGCACCCTCCGCATCGTGAGCCAGAACATCGGCTTCAGTCTGCTCATCAAGGCTGCCTTCATGGCCCTGGCCATCCCGGGGATGGCCACGCTGTGGATGGCGGTCCTAGCCGATGTAGGCGCGTCGCTGATCGTGATCCTGAACGGGATGCGCCTCCTGAGGAACCAGCGCTGACGGAGAGTCAGCGCGGGCGACCCGCATGATACAGGGAGCGGGCCGACCCGGGTACTGCCCCTGCGCCGGGTGCTCGGCCCGGTTGAAGCCCATCGGTGAGGACTACGTCGCCTCGTCCCTCTCCAGCGTCACCGTTGCCCCGGCCGGCACCTCTCGAAAGGCCGCTGGATCACCCAGCACGTGCCCCACCACGTTCACCGGGCTCGCTGCCCGCGGTTCATCATCGGTGCTGGCCGGCGTTCGGCCGAAGAAGATGCAGAACGCCTCCCCCCTGGGCCAGTACCCCAGCTCTCCCACCTCGACCTCAGCCCGCGCATCGGGCGCCGCCTCAGCCGACACCGGGATCCGGAAGTAGATCTCGTCCCCCCAGGTGTTCGCCTGACCAGCGATGGGCAGCTCCTCCCAGATTCGCCGGGCTGTCGGGGTATCGTTCAACTCGGCCTCCATGGTCACCGACCCGGCCCCAATGGTCATGCGATATGACATATTGCCCTCCTCCAAACAGATGGCCGGCGGGTCTTCGGTGGTTCGGCCCTGACTCGGATGTCCGAACCAGAGTCAAACCGCCCAGCACTCGACCAGCTCCCGCGGCGCCTGGGTCAGGCACTCACAGCCTCCCGACCCGACCACCACGGTGTCCTCCAGCTTCGCCATCCAGCCCCGACCCGGGGCGCTCACCTCCACCTCCACAGCCAGGACCATCCCCTCCCGCAGCGTGGACTCATCCCTGGGCCACAGCACCGGCGGCTCGTCCAGCTCCAACCCGATACCGTGTCCCACGAAACCGGGCAGGGCCAGAGTCCCTGAACTGAAAAACGGCGGGGCCCCTTCATCCACCACGCTTTCCGCCGCCGCATAGAGCTCGGCCACCGAAACCCCGGCCCGCACCAGCTCCAATACCACTTCCTGCGCGGATCGGGCCACCCGCAGAAGAGCCCGCTGCTCCCGCGTGGCCTGACCTATCACGAAGGTCCGCGATTCGTCCGCCGTGTAGCCGTCACAAGTGGTCCCAGTGTCCAGTACAACGAGATCTCCTTCCCGCAGGAGTCTCCTCGAAGGACCGTACGGTGTCGCCGGGCTCAGTCCCGCACCGGTCACCACCAGGCCGTGGCCCCCGCGCACGGTCAGGTTCTCGCCGCTCATCAACAGCACGCCGCCCCCCCGCGCTTCCGGGTACCGCAGAGGTTGGTATCCCTCGTGGCCGGCCAGGCGCGTCGCTCGCTCGGTCTCTGCCGCTAACTCCAGCTCACTCATCCCCGGGCCCGCCACCTCGGGTACTCGCCGATGACCTGCGTCAGCGGCCGCGGACGCGCGCCTGGTGGCAGCCAAACCCTCCTGGTCCTTGACCGCCCGCTGGTCCAACACGTGAGGCGAGACATCGACCAGCTCCCACGCTGTCAACGTGCCCTGCAGCCGGCGAACGAGCCCACCGGGCGTGACATCCATCTCAATGCCCAGTACCCCACCCCGCGGCCTGGTCTGCCCAAGCGCTCCCGCAATCGTGGAGAACCCGTCCATCGACTCGACGCGCTCCACCCCAGCCTCCTGTAGCACGTATCTCGTCCCACGCCGCACGAACAGTATCGCCTCCCCCCGAAACTCGCCGTCACCTGTCCCAGAGCTCCGGACCGGACCAACGACCAGCAGGCTCGCCGGACGCGCGGTACCGGCGTAGTAGAGCACATCCCGGGGATGGAGCAGCAGCGCAGCGTCCATGCCTGCCACCCCCATCCGCTTGCCCAACCCGGTCAGTCTCCGGCTTGTGTTCAGGTCAGCCTCCGGCGATGAGGTGGATGACGCGGATGTCAGCCTCGTCGGGGATTACGAACGTGTCGTAGGCATGCCTGCGTACGAGCTCGCCGTTGACCTTGACGATAATGTGAGGGTAGGTGTAGTTCAGCTTCTCCAGCAGATCGGCCACCGTCATCCCTTCCTCCCACGCGACCTCGGTGCGCCTGTTGACGCGAATCATCGTCCGAGCCTCCCCGCCATCAGGGAAGGCTGCCAGCCCCGCACCCGGCCTTCCCATCCCAGCCGATCGCCCACTACAGGAACCGCTCTACGGTGGCGATCACATCAGGAAAACCGATACCTAGGCTCTCCAGCTTATCCGGGGTGGGTACGCCGCGCCGTGTCCATCCCCGCCGTTCGTAGACCGCGTCGAGCAGCTTCTCGTACCGCTCCTCCCGGTACGCTCGCAGCACGGCCAGCTTCTCCTCCGTCCCCATTCCCTCGGGATCGAGACCCAGGTCTTCGCGCAGTTGCTTATCGTACCGTTCCGCGCGAGACTCGTACTCCTCGACCGTCACTGGCCCCATGGACCGATAGGGGACCGCATCGTGCTCTCGCAGCCCTTTCCCCAGCCGGATGTTAAACACCCGCTGGAAGTTGTACACCGTCTCGGACTGCTCGATCAAGTCATCTTCCGTGACCTCCCGACCTGTCACGCTAGAGAAGAGCTCCACGTAGTTCTGGACGTGAGAAGGGATCTTCTGCGGCTCATCGGTCTCGGCATTCTCTGGCGGTACCACGTCGTTCCACGGCAACTTGCAGAAGCCGCACAGTCCGAACCAGGTCCGGAACATCGGGAAATAGTGGAGAGCCTCGGCTTTATCCTCGAAGGTGGGTAGTAGATTGCTGATCTGATCCATGAAGATCAACCAGGCCTCGTCGTGTTGAGGGCCCTTGTTGGTCATCCCGTAGCCACCCTGCTGCGCCAGGGATTCCTTCGTCACGTACTCGGAGTACTCCAACCCCTTGTTCTCCATCGCGATGTCCTCGACGAAATCCCGATCCGCCCCGAACTCCTCGACGAAGATGTCCTTCATGCGGTGGGCGCCCTGACCGAAGATGCTCCCGAACCCCTCGCCCCGGGCCACCTGATGGAGCACCTCGATGGCGGCCTCCGTGTTGCCGAAGGTGAGCTCCAGGCCGCCCGTCTTCTCCCGGTCGAGCACCCCGACCTCGTAGCACTCCATCACAAACGCCATCGCCGTACCGAAGGAGATGGTATCCAGCCCATACGTGTCGCAGTAGAAGTTGATCTCAAGAATCGCCCAGGGCTCGAAAATACCGCAGCAGGAGCCCACACCCGCGATGGTTTCGTACTCCGGTCCATCGACGATGACACGTTCGCCCTGGTATGGCCCCGTGCGCACCTCATATTGATCCACGGCGTGAGAACACGCCATCGTGCAGCCGTACCAACACCCATCCGGGATCCCTTGCGTGAACAGATCCTGCCATACGTCGCCTGCGATCTTCTCCGCCTCGGGATGCCTTCCATATCGGAAGTTGTGGACCGGCAGCAGGTCGTAGTCATTCATGATGCTGACCAGATACGTCGTGCCGCCCTTCCTCATCTGATTCTGCTCATCGTCGTACTCAAAGATCTCACGGTGCAGCTCCGAACCGATCTTCGAGATACGAGCCCGATCTGCCGGTTGATTCGAGTTGCCACTCACCGGGCCGCTCTTGACCACCACCGCCCGGATGCCCTTGTCGCGGAAGACGGTGCCGATGCCGCCGCGCCCCGCCTGCTTGAACCGGGGCGCCTCGCGGTGTCGGTCGTAGAAGCTGAAATTCAGACAGCCGAAGCGACTGTTCTCTGCCCCGCTCCCCGCGGCGACGACAGACATGTAGTAGCGATCCTCGTCGGTCTCCGCCATCTGGTCAATCAGCCAATGACCCACCAGGTGGCTGTCCACCGGCACCTCCACGGCCTCCTGGACAGTAACCCGACCCGAGGGGCCATCAATGACAACGATGACCTCGTTATCCGCTTTCCCCTGGATTTCGAGGGCGTCCCAGCCTGCGAATTTCAGCAACGGTCCGAAATGACCGCCCACATTGCTGTCCACCGGGATATCGGTCAGCGGCGAGATCGACACCACGATCGACTTGCCCGATCCCGGGTACTGGGTGATGCCGCCGCACGGGCCGGAGGAGACGACAATCTCGTTCTCCGGGTCGTCCCAGCGGGTGTTGTCATCCACGCCCCC
>SKQX01000222.1 GCA_007118795.1 Thermoflexales bacterium
CAGTTTTTGAGTCGATCAGAGAAGAACACGCGCTGAGCAGACCGCACAGGCCAGCCGAGTGGGTTCGGACCGCGTAGGAGGCGCCATGGAGACGATCTCCCTGTTGGAGTCCAAGCGAATCGTACTGGGCGTGACCGGCGGCATCGCCGCGTATAAGGTCTGTACGCTGGCCAGCCGCCTCACCCAGGCCGGGGCCCAGGTGAACGTGGTGCTGACCGAGGCGGCCACTCGATTCGTCGCGCCGCTCACCTTCGAGGCTCTGACGGGCCGCCCGGCCTACGTCAGCATGTGGCATACGGCCGACGAGGGGCTGCCCACGCACATCGCCCACGTCGGGTTGGCCCACGCCGCCGATCTCATGGTGGTGGCTCCGGCCACCGCCAACACCATGGCCAAGCTGGCCTACGGGCTGGCGGACAATCTCCTCAGCACCCTGGCCCTGGCCGCTCAGTGTCCCCTCCTGCTGGCTCCCGCCATGGATGTGGGGATGTGGTGTCATCCGGCTACCCAGGCCAATGTGGCCCGGCTGCGGGAGCGGGGCATCGCCTTCGCCGGGCCAGCGCGGGGTCGCATGGCCTCCGGGCTGGAGGGAGAGGGGCGGCTGCTCGACCCCGACCAGCTCCTCGGCCACCTCCGGCACGTCCTGGGAGCCCATGGGCCGTTGGCTGGGCGGCACGTGGTCGTGTCGGCCGGCCCCACCCGGGAGCCCTTGGATCCGGTTCGATTCCTGAGCAACGCATCATCGGGGCGGCAGGGGTTCGCCTTGGCCCAGGCGGCCGTCGATGGCGGCGCGCGGGTGACGCTGGTGGCCGGCCCTACCCATCTGGAGACACCGGTGGGTGTCGATCGCGTCGACGTGACCACCGTCCAGGAGATGAAGGACGCCGTGCTGCAGGCGAGCGTCAGGGCGGATGCCCTGCTGATGGCCGCCGCCGTCGGCGACTATGCACCCGAGGAGGTGGCTCCCGACAAGCTGAAGAAGGGGCCCGACACGATGGCACTTCGCCTGACCCGGACGGCGGACGTGCTGGAGGCTGTTGCCGTGAGCCGGGCCGAATGCGGCCGCCCCCACGTTGTCGTGGGCTTCGCCGCCGAGACGGAGGACCTGGTGGAGAACGCCCGCGCCAAGCTCGAGGCCAAGGACCTGGACCTCATTGTGGCCAACGACGTAACCGCCCCCGACACCGGCTTCGGAGCCGAGACCAATCGCGTGGTGCTCCTGGGCCGCGAGCCCACGCGTGGCCTTGCCGAGGGGCCGGGTCCAACGGCCCTGCCGCTCATGACCAAGTTCGCCGTGGCGGAGCGGGTCCTCGACCGGGTCCAAAACCTACTGCAAGCTGCCGACGACCAGATCCGGTAACCCTTACCCTTCCGGGAGTGGGTGCGAGTTGCCGCGCCTCGCCCACGTCACCTCGACGTGGGTCCCATCCTCGACGGAGCTGGTGACACTGAGGTCGGCAGCGATGTCCTTGGCCCGCTCCCGCATGATCCCCAGGCCGAGGCTCTCCGGCGGAACCGCATCTACGTTGAAACCAGTGCCATCGTCCCTGATCTCCAAAGTCACGTCGGCCTCGCAGCGGAGCCGCACCGTGGCCTGGCTGGCCCCCGCGTGTTTGGCGACATTGTTGAGCGACTCCTGAGCGATGCGGTAGAGCGCCACCTTCACCTCCACCGGCAGTTGACAGTCGCCCGTGATCTGGACATCGACGGGCACCCGGGCCCGACCGGTGATCGACTCCGCCAGCTGCCGCAGGAGCTCGGTCATCTCCGTATCCGTCAGCGCCGCCGGCCGCAGCTCCAGCAATAGCGTCCGCATCTCCGCCAGGGCGCCGCGGGTCAGCTCCCGCAGCTCCTCCAGCCGTTGGCGACCCTGCTCGGGGCTCTTCTCCCACAGCCTCGGCAGCACGTCGGCGATCAGGCTGGCGGAGAACAGGGTCTGGGTCACCGCATCGTGGAGATCGCGGGCCAGCCGGCTCCGCTCAGCGGCCGCCGCACTCCTCTCCACCTCGACGCGCAGGCGGGCGTTCTCGATGGCCAGAGCGGCCTGATCTGCCAGCGTCGTGGCCAGGCCGATCTCCTCATCGGAGAAATCGCGGCACTCGCCGTAAAGGAGCGACAAGTCTCCATAGACCTCGTCGCGGATCACGATAGGGACGGAGAGCGAGGACTGGAAGTGGTCCCCCACCAGGATGACCCACGACTCTAAACTGGGATGGCGTGCCAGCTCGATTGGATCGACCCTCCTCATCCGAGCCTGAATGTCCGAAACGGCAAAGGGGCGGCGCTCCAACGTGGCCCGGTTCGGCTCCGTGTCGATGAGGGGCATCGGGCCGATCCCCTCGAATTCGTCCGGCATGTGACAGGTCGCCTCCGCCCGGTAGGTTCCCTCCTCGATGTCGATGCTGTATATGACCCCCGCCTGCGAGCGCAGCAAGCGGCAGGCCTGCCCCACGATGGTCTCGAGCAACTCCATCAGCGGACGGTCCGTGTTCAGTACCGCCAGAATATCCCGCAGCCCCTCAGCCACCTCGCGACGACGCTCGCTCTCCTCCAGCCGCTCTTGTTCCGCTTCGTATAGACGCGCGTTCTCCATCGCCGTCGCCGCCTGCGAGGCGAAGGCCTGGGCCAGCTCAGCCCGTTCCTGCGTGTAGTAGTCCGGCTCGCTGTGATCGATGGCCAGCATGCCGATGGGTTGCTCCTTAATGATCAGAGGCACACCCATCCAGGATCGGATGTAGCCGAAGGTGGTCTCTAGCTCCTCACCGGCGGTCTCGCGAAAGGCGGCAGCCAGTTCCCCATCCCCACGCACGTCCGGGATCAGCACGGGCTCGCCCTGTTCGATGACAGAACGATTCACGCCCGCTTCGGCCATGGCGAAACGGATGTCCAGCGCCTCCTCTACCGGAATCGGACCGCGGTAGGCCGCGATCTTAAGCTGGTCCTCCTCGAGGACCATCACCGACGCCGCGTCGTACCCCACCACCGACCCCAGTTGATCGAGGATCAACCCCAGCAGAGGCTGCAGCTCCAGGGTCGAGGCCACGTTGTGTGAGACCTCCAGCAACGTGGCGAGCTCGTGGGTCCGCTCCGCCACCCGCTGCTCCAGGTGTCGTCGAGCGGCGACCCGCTCGGTGATGTCGCTCACGAAGCCCTCCAGGGCCTCCAGAACACCCTGCGGCGAGTACACCCCCTGTCCCCGCTCGGACACCCACCGCTCTCCGCGCTGGGTGACAATCCGGTACGTGATCTCGAAGGGACGGTGCTCCATCAGGGCACTCTGAACGTGCTCCCACATCTCCTGCCGATCGTCCGGGTGGATCAAGTCGCCGTACGCTACCCGCTGGTTGCCGATCAACTCTTCCGGATGATAACCTGTGAGCTCAATACTGCCATGGCTCACGAACTCCATCGTCCTCTCCCAATCTCTGCGGCCGCGGTATGCCATCCCCGGGAGATTGCTGATCAGGGTGGACAGCATGCGCTCGCTCTCCTTCAGCGCCTCGTCCGCCCGCTTCCGCTCGATGGCGACCCCGGCTAGATGCGCGCCCAATTCGATAGTGCGGATCTCAGCCTCCGTGGGAGAGCGGGGATGGCGGTAGTACATAGCGAACGTCCCCACCGTCTCACCCTGGGGCGAGAAGACCGGCTCCGACCAGCAAGCGCGCAGGCCGTGCTCCAGGGCCAGGTCGCGCAGGCCCTCCCACCGCGGATCCTCCCCGATGTCCTCCACGATCACCCGCTCACCAAGATATGACGCCGTCCCGCAGGAACCCACCAGCGGCCCGATCTCCAGGCCCTCGATGGACGACAGGTAGTCCTCGGGCAAGCTCACGGCGGCTCCCAGGTGGAGGTGCTTTCCCTCTTTGTCCAAAAGCAGCACCAGCCCCTGCATCCCCGGCCACTGCCCTTCGATGATCGTTACCAGCGTCTCCAGGGTCTCGTGGAATTCCCCCCCGCTCGCCAGCAGCTCCAGGAACTGGCGCTGTCCGTCCTGGATCGCTTGGGCCCGCTTCCTTGACAGCGCGTTGACCAGAATGGTGGCCAACATCTGGAGCAGGTTGATGCTCTCCTCTGTCCAGGTCCTCTGTGCACGGACCGCGTCGAAGCCCACCAGCCCGATGGTCTCCCCGCGATAGCTCAGGGGTACGGCCACCAGGGACTGGTTCCCCTGAGCTTCGAACAGCAGTCGATCGACCCTGGCCTCCGCGGGCAGCTCGGCTACGGAGGGGATGTGGAGAGGCTGGCCCTCCATCAGTAACTCATTCGACCATGGGATCTCCGCTACCGACACGTCCTGCATGAGGCCAATCTGAGGCGTGATCCCCGGAGCGCACCACTCGTGGGTGTTGTACAGAGTGCGCTTGTCCGCCGAGTACAGGAAAAGGTAGCTCCGATCCACCCCCATGAACTCACCCACGGCTTGCAGCGCGTCGTGGATGCCCTCGTCGATCTCAACTGGAGCCCGGTTGATGAAGTCGGCCGAGATGGTCGACACGAGATTCTCGAAGGCCAGGCGCCGCTTCAGCTCGCCGGTTCGCGTCGCGACCTCTCTCTCGAGCCGGGCGTGGATCTGGCGCAGCTGTCGCTTGGCCTCCACTCGGTCAGTGGCATCGATGGTGACGTTGACGAGCCCCGAGACCACGCCATCGTCGATGATGGGAGCCACCAGCACGTCCCAGAAGGAGACCTCCTCGCCACTCTCCAGGCGGAGGGTCTCCTGGCGGGCGGACTCGCCGGCCAGGGCTCGCCGGAACAGGGCGTGGAGCGCGCCGTCGGAGCCCGGTGCCAGGTCTCCGTAGTGAATCCCCGGCACTGCCAGTCCGTCCGATGCTGGGCTGTACCGCTCCATGAACGCCGCCCACGCTCCGTTGCAGCGTCTCAGTCGCAGGTCGCGGCCGAAGATGGCGATCCCTATGGGCAGGTGATCGAACAGCGTCACGATCCCATCCAGTCGGCCCTTCAGGGGCGGATTTGGTCTCTCATAGCTCATTCTACCACCTACCCTGTCAGCTCATCTTGCCCATGGGCACGCCCGCCTGTGTCCCGAGGATTGGGGTCGCACGGCCAGGAATCACCACCTGGGGCTTTGGCATATCTGCGCGGCCCCCCGCACCGCCGCGAGGTTGCCTCGCTGTACCGACGGAGTATACTATAGCACATCTGTTGAGAGTGTGCACGGATCGCTGGAGACCGGGGTTCCCCCGGGTCTCTCCCGGGCCTGCCAAGAATGGAGGAATCAATGGACCAGCCGGACACGATAAAGGTCTTGCTCGTCGACGATCACGCGGTGGTACGCAGCGGCCTGAGCGCTTTCCTGATGGCCTTCGACGATCTGGAGCTGATCGCCGAGGCCGGCAGTGGGGAGCAGGCGGTCACGCTGTGCCATCGTTTCCACCCCGACGTGGTGCTGATGGATCTGAAGATGCCGGGCATGGACGGGGCCGAGGCCACCCGGAGGATTCGCGAGAACTGGCCTGACATTCAAGTGGTCGCCCTGACCAGCTTCCGAGAGAAGGAGCTGGTGGAGAGCGCTCTTGCGGCGGGCGCCATCGGCTACCTGCTCAAGAACGTCTCTGCCGACGACCTCGCGGCGGCCATCAGGGCTGCCCACTTGGGGGAGCCGACGCTGGCGGCCGAGGCAGCCCAGGTCCTGATCCAGTCCACCAGAGGCGGGCCCCGTCTCGGCTTCGACCTGACCGACCGGGAGCACGATGTGCTCAAGCTGATGGTCGAGGGGATGAGCAATCCGGACATCGCGGAGACGCTGATGGTGAGCCGGTCTACCGTCAAGTTCCACGTCAGCAACATCCTCTCGAAACTGAACGCCGAGAGCCGGACCGAGGCCGTCGCCCTGGCTCTGCAGAACGACCTCGTGACCTGAGCGGATTCCGCTCTGCCCACTTCCAGTCGACTCACCTCTTGGCGCCCCCGAAGGCCATGCACAGGACCCGCCATTAGATCGATGGGCTGAAGCCACCCATCGTCCCTTTCAGCGCAGCTGGGAGCAGCGGCTCTGGCCGCACGAGCATCGAGGCTGCCTAAGTCATCGAGTGCCTCAGCCGTGTGTCCAGTCCCGCTCCAACGGGTCGCCGCAGGACCGACCGGGCCCGATCCACCTGCGCCTGCCAAATTCTCTCCCCAGGCTTGCAGAGCCTCGCCCACCCTGGTCTCATGACCAGGCCCAACACTGACCCTTTGGGCGGCGTGTCGTGGGGTCCTCTGTGGTAGACTTTGTCAACGATTGGTCCAGAGCGACTCGCGGAAAGGCAAGATCCGGAAGATGGGATGTGAGACTAGTGGAGAGATGGTGAACGTGTGATGCGCATATTACTCGCCGATGAGCGCGCCAAGGTCCGTTCCGCCGTGAGGCTCCTGTTGGAGGAGCAACCCGACATAGAAGTCCTCGGCGAGGCCGTGGACGCCACCGGGTTGCTAGACTGGATTGGTGCCACCTGTCCCGATGTGGTGCTCCTCGACTGGGAGTTGCCGGGGGCTGAACCGGAGAACCTTGTCTCCGATATCCGGCGGGGTTGCTCTGGCGTCCACGTGGTGGCGCTAAGCGGCTTGCCGGAGGCCCGCCAGCAGGCGCTGAGGGCCGGGGCCGACGCTTTCGTCAGCAAGGGAGATCCCCCGGAGCGCTTGCTGCA
>SKQX01000125.1 GCA_007118795.1 Thermoflexales bacterium
GAAGGAGAAGGTGAGTGATGACCTCTGACTATCAGTCTGTCCACGAGGACATCTTCCACGGCGTCACCCGCAGTGTGTGCCCCGTGTGCCGCCGGGTGGTGGATGCCCAGGTGCTCCTGCGCGACGGGACCGTCGTCCTGTGCAAGCGGTGCCCCGAACACGGCTGGCACGAGGCACTGGTTTCGTCCGACGCCGGTTGGCACCTGAGCTCACAGGTCTATAACAAACCGGGGGCGATTCCCTATGACTTCGCCACGTCGGTGGACAAGGGCTGTCCGCACGACTGCGGGCTGTGCCCCGAGCACAAGCAACACACCTGTGTGGCCGTGATCGAGGTCACCTCCCGCTGCAATCTGCGCTGTCCTACGTGCTTCGCCGATTCGGGCCAGGGGGCTGACCTCTCAGTGGCCCAGGTCGAGTTCATGCTCGACCGTCTGCTGGAGACGGAGGGTCGGCCCGAGGTGATCCAGATCAGCGGTGGTGAGCCCACGCTCCATCCGGATTTGCTCAGCATCCTGGGGGCGGCGCGGGCCCGGGATATTCACTATGTTATGCTCAACACCAATGGGATCGAGTTGGCCCAGGATCGCAGTCTCGTACGCCGACTGGCCGAGTTCAACCCCGCCATCTACTTGCAGTTCGACGGTGTACAACCCGAAACCCATCGGACTTTAAGAGGGCGGGACCTGCGCGCGGTCAAGGAGCAAGCTTTGGACAATCTGGCTGAGGCGGGGCTGTATGCCGTCCTGGTGGCAACCATCTCCGAGGGGGACAACTTGGAGGAGATCGGCGACATCCTGCGCTACGGCCTGGAACACGCGGCGGTCCTCGGCGTGAGCTATCAGCCGGTGGCCTTTGCCGGGCGCTGCCGTGCTGGTCATGATCCGTTGCACGTTGTGACGCTGCCTGACGTGCTGCAAGCCCTGGAGAGCCAGACCAACGGGCTGTTTCGGGTCGATGATTTCCGGCCGGTGCCGTGTCCACACCCCACCTGCTCGGCGAGCAGCTACGCAGTGGTACACGAGGGCGAGGTGACGCCGATCACGCGGCTGCTGGATGTGGACGATTATCTGGATTTCGTGGTGAACCGCACTGTCCCCGACCTCTCGGACGACCTGCAGCCGGTGATGGACACGCTGTGGAGCATGGCAGCCCTGATGGGGAGCGATGGCACGACGGGCAGTCTGACGTGTGCGGCCTGCGATCTGGCGCTGCCTCTGGAGACGGTGAACCAGTTGGGCAAGGAGAGCTTCTTTCTGGTGCACGTCCACGGCTTCATGGACAGCCACACCTTCGATTTGAAGCGCCTGATGAAGTGTTGCATTCATGAGTTGCTGTCCGATGGAAGGGCGGTGCCTTTCTGCGCCTACAATGTGCTGGGCTATCGCGAAGAGATCCGAGAAGAGGCTGAGATGAGAAGATGACAGACACGATGGCCGAAGAGGGGATTGCGCTCTGCTGTGCCACCTTCTATCAGAGCGATCTGGTTAGGGCGCTGTTGGGAGACGTGTTTCACCCGGGGGGGCTAGCTTTGACCCGCTACCTGGGTAAGTGCCTCGAGCTGGGTTCCGGGGATCGCGTGCTGGATGGGGCGTGCGGCCGCGGCGCGTCGGCTGTACACCTTGCGGAGCAGTTCGGCTGTCACGTTACTGGAGTTGACTACGGCGCTGAGAACATTGCCGCCGCCGAGGCCCACGCCGCCGAGCACCGGGTGGCGCTCCTGACGACGTTCCGACAGGGGGACACCGAGGGGCTGCCCTTCGAGGGCGGCTGGTTCGACGCGCTGATCTCCGAGTGCAGCTTCTGCACCTTTCCCCATAAGGCGCGGGCTGCGGCCGAGATGGCGCGCGTCCTGAAGCCCGGCGGGCGGCTCGGTCTGACCGACATGACCCTGAACGGCTCGTTGCCGGACGACATCCAATCGCTTCTGGCGTGGGTGGCCTGCGTCAGCGGGGCGGGCACGCCCGATGATTACCGATCGGCACTGCAGGCGGTGGGCTTCGTCGATTTCCGGATCGAGGACCGACGGGAGGCGCTGTTAGAGATGGTGAGCGACGTGCGGCGCAAGCTCCTGGGCGTCGAGCTATTGGCCGGGCTGGATGGGCTGGACCTGGGGGATGTGGACCTGAAGGAGGCGAAGCGGGTGGCGCGGCGCGTCGACGAGTTGATTACGGATGGCGAGGTGGGCTACACGCTCATGGTCGCCCGGAGGGCATAGATGGTGGCGAGGCCCAAGATCGCATCGATCATCGGTAGCGGGCTCTTGGTGGCGGGATTGGCGCTGGCTGCCTGCCAACCAACTCCTTCGGCGACGGGCGATTTGGACGCCGCACCCGGGGCTCTCCCCGGAGTCCGCCCGGTTGCAGAAGTGAGCGTGGGCGGTCCACCGCGGATCGTTGACATCAGCGCTGTCAGCGCCGTTCTGCGGTTCGAGTCGAGCGTCCCCCTGGCCTGCTCAGTCGTGTATGGAAAGACCACGACGTACGGCCAGATCTCCGTCGATCAACACATGGGCGCGGGAGCTCACACGGAGCACACCCCGCTCCTATCGGGGTTGGAGCCGGACACTGAACACCATTATCGGGTCCAGGGGGCAGCCGCGGACGGGACGCTGTATGTGGGCGAGGGCGCGACGTTTCGCACCCTGCCAGGGGGGGAAAGGAGCGGGGTCAAAGTGGCAGCGCTCGCTGCCGGAGCGCGGGTAGCCGCCGTCAGCAGCAGCTTTGGTGGTGCTACAATTAGGAAATGCTTCCGGTTGCCGGTGATGAGGCGTGGGGTGGCAATAGCGCCATCGATGGCAATCCTGGTACAGCCTGGTCGTCGGATGGCGATGGAGATGAGGCCTTCATTGAGATCGAACTGGCTGGACCGGCTCGCTTACAGGCGGTGGAGATCTGGACGCGCTCCATGGCTGAGGGATCGGCCCAGATCTTCGCTTTCACCCTCACTGCCGACGGTGAGCGTCTGGGCCCGTTCACCCTGGAGGACGCCGATCAAGCCTATCGGTTCGAGGTGGACGTGCTGGCCGAGACCTTGCTTCTGGATGTCGTGGACAGTAGTGGCGGCAACACCGGACTGATCGAGCTATCCGCCTACGGCAGGCCTGCGGAAGACTAGCGTCACAAGCCAGACGGGGCCCAGGGCCACGCACGTGGCGCTGTTAGCCATCCGCTCGATCAGCTGTTACCTTATAGAAGTGGCAGTTCCCGAGATCTGGGTTCTTCACCGTTATCTGACGGAGAGTGTGGAAAGACGCTCTCCCGACACAACGGGTGCCAAAGCCGGACCCAGTTCCGGGCCGAGCCGGGGCCGGCGATGTGACCCGATGCCATGAACCTGCCGGGTGGGTGACCCTGGGCCCCGACCGAACAGTCGGGGCCCGTCGCTTCTTGCTTATCCAGCTGAACCTGACTGGCGAGTCTTTCCCCTCCGCCTGGCGGATCGAGGCCAGCCGGGCGTCGGCCATCGCGGAGCGGCTGACGGGCTGGTGTCAGCTACGCCGGTGCGTTGGGCCTGATAGATGAAACCTCACTGTCACTGATCTCCCCCGGGACGATAGGCGCCGGGCAAGTCTACGAGCGTTTCTGGTTGCTCTGCCTCTTCGAGCAGTTCCAGAGCAGCGATCACGGCGGCGCGTTGTCTGTCACGATCACCAGGTGGCCCCAGGGTTCTTCCCATCATATGGGGTGTGATCAACACCCGCGGGAGGGCCATTTCCTCCAGGCGCGGGCGGAAGGCCCGGATGCCGACAACCACCGTGGCGATGCCGCTCTCCTCCAGCAGTCTGGCTACGTGTCCCACGGACACGTGGCACACGGGTCAGACCGGCACCAGCAGCGCCGCATCTACCTCCCTTTCTTGAAGCAACCTGACCCACCGTGGTCCCGACTGATTCAGCAGCCTCCTCTGTGAGCAGGCCCCCACGAAGGAGTAAGCCTCCGGCACTAACTCGCCAATGACCCCCTCTTCCTCTAGATCTAGCAGGATCTCGTGAGGAAAAACTGCATTCGGATCGAGCCGGGCCCCGCGGACGTCATAGCCGCCGTGCCGAACCATTAGTTTTTCTCTGGGTGTGCCAACCGGAATCGCTGACAGCGTGGGCTCTGACCTGAGGCACTGGAGTATCCTCTCCGCTGCCTCCGCCTGGGTCATATTCTTGACCCCAAAGGGTCCCGGATCCTCGCCTTCGACGAAGTGTCCACTGGAAGACATGAGGACCAATCGGGACTGTGACAGCGGCTTCTCCAGGGGAGTGAACGGGCCTCCCTCATAGGCGTAGTCCCCCGCTCCCGCATAGGCGTGAACCTGCCACTCATAGACGTGTTCCACAATACGGTCGCACTGACCATCGTCGATCACATCACCCAGTTTCCACAACAGGTCCTGAACGAACCTGCCGGCCTCTTCATCCGGAAAACCCGCCAGAAACTTGAAATTCAAGTCGGTGCGTGAACCATAGGCGAAGGAGTTCTTGAACTCCTCGAAAGACTCGTTCCTTGTCTGATCAGGCATTGGGTGATGTCTCCTCACTTGTACGTCGATAGGTTCCTGAAGACAATATACTCGGTCCATCTACATCTAGAATCCACCCTGGCTGTCCTGCCATTGGCCCAGCAGGCCGAGGGGGCGGGCGTTTCATATACTCGGCAAGACTGCTTATACCACTCCCCGGTCTTCCAGCCTGGTCATCAGCAAGAGAAGACCCTATCGGTCGGGCTCGATGAGCGCCGCAGGAATCAGAGCGGCGAACCGGTTCACCGGCCCGCGAGCTAGACTGTCCTCTTCGGAGATAACCTCCAACTCGCCCATCAACGGCCTTATGCCTCAGTGCAGCACTGCTGATGCCAGGCCCGCCCGTCTCTGGCCAGCAGCTGGTTCGCGTCGGAGGGCCCCCAGGTACCCGCCTCGTAGAACGCCAGCGGGGGCGTTTCCTCCCCCTCCCACTGCTCCAGCAGGGGGTCGATGAGCGACCAGGCCAACTCAATCTCGTCGGCGCGGGCGAAGAGGGAAGCATCGCCGTTGAGGGCGTCGAGCAGCAGCCGTTCGTAGGCATCCGGCAGTGCCCCGGCGCCGAAATGCTCGGCATAGTGGAACTCCATGGTCACGGGGCGCGTCTGCATCCCGGCCCCGGGTTCCTTCGCCTGGAAGCGCAGATGGATCCCCTCGTTGGGCTGGATGCAGAGGGAGAGGATATCGGGGGCAATATCCTTATCCGGATCGACGTGGAACATAAGGTGAGGCACCCCTTTGAACTGGATTGCGATTTCCGTCGACTTGAGAGCCAGGTTCTTACCCGAGCGAAGATAGAACGGGACCCCGCGCCAGCGCCAGTTGTCGACCTGGAGCTTCAGGGCAGCGTACGTGGCGGTGTCAGAATCTGCTGCTACCTCCTTCTCATCGCGGTAGGCGCGATACTGACCGCGCACACTGTCAGCGATAGGGGAGACGGCCCGAAGGACCTTCGCCTTCTCGTCGCGAAGCACGTTTGCCTCAAAGGCGACCGGCGGCTCCAGGGCCGTGAGGGTCAGGAGCTGCATCAGATGGTTCTGGAACATGTCGCGCAGGACGCCGGCATCCTCGTAGTAGCCGGCACGATGGCCCACGCCGACGCTCTCGGTCACGCTGATCTGAACGTGATCGACGTAGTTCCGGCTCCAGAGGGGCTCAAAGATTGCGTTGGCGAATCGGAAACTCATGATGTTCTGCACCGTCTCCTTGCCCAGGTAATGGTCGATGCGGTGTATTTGGTCCTCGTCGAACACCCGGTGTATCTCATCGTTAAGCTGTCGCGCGCTCTCCAGGTCGTGACCGAACGGTTTCTCGACGATGACCCGTCGCCATCCCTCGTCACTCCGATTCAGCCCTGACGTACCCAGCCGCTCAACGATCATCGTGTATAGGCTGGGCGGCACGGCCAGATAGAAGAGTACGCAGCCCCTTGTGTCGGACTCCCGGTCGAACTCCTCCAGCCGCTCCCCCAGGCGGCGATAGGTCTCCAGGTCGGAGAGATCGCCCGACATGTAGGTGTAGTTCTTGGAGAAGTCGGGCCAGAGCCGGCAGACCTGGTCCGGGCCTGATGTAGTTCGGCCTGACGCAGCTCGGGAGTACTCGACGATGCCCTCGTAGAGGTGCTCACGGAAAGCCTCGTCGGAGTAGTCGGAGCGCGATACACCGATGACGCGCGTGTCTGGAGAGAGCAGCTGACGACAGGACAGGGTGTGCAGAGCCGGCACCAGCTTGCGCTGGGTCAGGTCCCCGGACGCCCCGAAGATGACAATGGTGGCGGGTTTCGAACGATCGATTCTGTTCATCCATGATCCTCCCTGCACTAGCAAACCGTTCTTGGACTCGCCCCTTTCACCACGTCGGAACCTATCAACGATCCGCCACGTGGTGATGTAACGGGGGCGCACAATCGTCCCGACTGAGGCCAGTCCCCGTGTGTCAATCAGCCTTCTTCACCGCGTGGCCGCCGAACTGGTTGCGAAGCGCGGCCAGCAGCTTCGCCGCATAGCTCTCCGCCTGGCGGCTGGCCAGACGCATCTGCAGGGCCAGGGTGATGACCGGCGCCGGGACGTCGA
>SKQX01000263.1 GCA_007118795.1 Thermoflexales bacterium
GACTCGTTCAGCCGCGTGACGTTTGCCAGCTCCGAGGGGACCTACGTGGAGGAAGATCGCCCGATGGTGAATGTCGCCTTTAGTGCCGTCTCCCGGGAGGGCGACAACGTGCAGCGCGCGTTCGAAGCGGTGTCGAAGGTGGCGGGATTCGGCGCCGTGGACGGCCATCACCATCTGGCGGAGACCGTGGCTGAGCGCGCGGTCGGACTGCTCGCGGCTCCGCCGGTGCAAGGGGGGCGTTACACGGTTGTCTGCAACCCGAGGATGGCAGGCGTCTTTGCCCATGAGGCCTTCGGCCATCTCTCCGAGGCCGACTTCGTATACGAGAACCCACAGGCCCAGGAGATGATGGTCCTCGGACGCCGGTTCGGTGGTGATCTCCTGACGATCGCCGATGATGGCTCCATTCCGGGCTTGCGCGGCACCCACAGATACGACGATGAGGGGACCCCTACGGATCGTACGGATCTGATCAAGGACGGCATTCTGGTGGGTCGTCTGCACTCGCGCGAGACGGCGGGTAAGATGGGCGAGCATCCGACCGGCAACGCTCGGGCCACCAGTTACCGTTACCCGCCTATCGTCCGCATGACCAACACGTTTATCGAGGGTGGCGGGACATCGTTTCAGGAGATGATCGCGGGGATAGAGCGGGGAATCTACGCATGTGATGCGTTTGGCGGTCAGACCGCCCTGGAGAATTTCTCTTTCAGCGCGGCCTACGGGTATATGATCCGCCAAGGCGAGCTCGCCGGATTGGTGAGGGACGTTGTGCTGAGCGGAAACCTGTTCGTCACGCTGAAGCACATCGACGCCGTTGGGGATGATTTCCAATGGGCCGAATGGGGTCGCTGTGGCAAAGGGCAGGGCGGGCTCCCCGTATCAATGGGTGCTCCCCACGTTCGCATCCGCGATGTGCTCATTGGCGGTGAATGACTCCCCGGTGTGACCAAGGACGCCCGACGAGGGCGGAGACGTAGTGAGCTTCACCTCTGTGGACGACGGCAGGGGCAGGACGTGCAGGAGGGATAATGCTAGAACGTATGATGCAGGTGGGCGAGCAGGCCGAGCTCTTCGAACTCGAAAGTGAGTCCACGAGGATCGGATTCGAGGCGAACAAACTGAAGTCGTTCGAGGTGGAGGAGACTCAGGGTGTGGCAGCCCGAGCCGTGGTGGAGGGCCGGCTTGGATTCGCCGCTTCCAGCGATGTCACGGCTGCTGATCAGCTCATCGACCACGTGCTGGCGTCGGCTCATCTGGGGGATGAGATTCCCTTGTGCTTTCCCGGGCCGCGACCAGGACCGGAGGTGCGCATCTACGATCCCCATCTGGCGGAGCTTCCCCACTCCCGTTTGATCGAGATTGGGGAGGAGATCATCGAGGCCGTGTTGGACGCCGATGAGGCTGCAACGGTCAACGTTGATCTCACTCGGCGTGTACGGGAGAGCACGCTGCGCAACAGCGCAGGAACCGAGGTCGTGGTGAGGAAGGCCCCCCTCTCGATCATGGTGGCGGTGGAGCGCGTCCGCGGAGACGATGTGCTTACTTTATTCGAGTACTTCAGCACGGCCGTGCTGGACGAGGAATACCGGGATTTCGTGCATAGGATAGCCGACAAGCTGCGGATGGCACGTCGGTCGGCGACGCTCTCTTCCGGACAGATGCCGGTTCTCTTCTCCCCCAACGGTGCTCCCATGTTGGCCCTGCCCCTGATTCACGGTCTCGACGGGAAGAATGTCTACCGCGGCATCTCGCCTATCGCACGCCGGGTAGGCGAGCAGATTTTCGACGAGAAACTCTCGATACTGGACGATCCGACGCTCGACGGAAGGCCTGGCAGCAGTTCTCACGATGATGAGGGGGTCCCCCGTCGGCGAAAGGCTCTTATCGATAAGGGGCGACTCTCGGGGTTCGTGTATGATCTCAAAACCGCGGCTCTGGCGGGAACCGAACCCACCGGAAACGGAGAGCGGGGTCTGTTTTCCCCACCTTCGCCCTCCTTCTCGAACATGGTTGTTGGAGCCGGGAAGACGCCACTGGAGGAGATCATCGCCGGAGTTGATCGGGGGCTATTGGTGGAGACGCCTCTGGGGCTGGGTCAGGGGAATGTCATCAGCGGTAGGTTCTCCAATAACCTGAGCCTGGCGTTCACGATCGAGGGGGGCGAGATCGTGGGTCGGGTCAAGGATGTCTCCGTTGCCGGGAACATCTACCAGGATCTTCAGGACATAGCGGCTGTGAGTGCCGAGTCCGAGTGGGTGTACGGGGGGATCCGGTTGCCCTATATCCTCCTGGATCGGCTGAGTGTGGTGACCAAAGGCTGAGGCAAGAGGCGCGCGGGTTGACGGGCAAGGCCGACCGCCTATCAGATTTATGCACGAATTGTCCGTTACCGAGAGTGTACTGGAGATCGCCCTGCGCCACGCAGAGGAAGCGGGCGCCGAGCGGATCGTCCGACTCAACCTGGTGATCGGCGAGCTGTCCTCCATCGTGGACGAATCAGTCCAGTTCTACTGGGATATCGTGAGCAAGGACACCATCGCCGAGGGTGCGGAATTGCACTTCGAGCGTGTTCCGGGACAGTTGCGCTGCCTCCACTGCGGACACACGTTCTCCCTGAGGCACAGGGACTTTCTCTGTCCCGAGTGTGGCGGAGGGCGCGTCGTTGCCGAGGGAGGGAATGACTTCCGGCTGGACAGCATCGAGATCGAGTGAGGTCCCGGGAGCGAGGGCCGCTTCCCGGCCTGACGAGCCATCACTAACTCGTCCCACGTTGCCGTTCTGTCTCGTTAGGGTGTGAGGCAGAGTCTTCCCCGACCAAGAGGATCGTGCCATTAGGGTGTTGCGTGGTGGGTTGCCTATCGGGGGGGATCGTCTAGTCCCTGGCGTGTACGGGTGCGTCGACGAGGATCCGTGTGCCTCTGCCCGCTGCTGAGTCGATGCCGAAGGTTCCGCCCAGGATCTGTGCCCGCTCGTGCATACTGATGAGGCCCATCTTCCCTGAGGCCAAAAGGTCGGCGAACTCCTCCGGCACGCTGAAGCCTGCCCCGTCGTCTTCGATGGCCATCCGCACCCTATTCTGGCGGAACAAAATCGCCACGGTAGCGTGAGAAGCGGCGGCGTGCCACCGTATGTTGTTGAGAGACTCCTGGGCGATGCGGAAGAGCACCAATTCCTCCTCGGGTGGCAGGCGGTAAGGGGTTCCCTGAACTTGAACTGATGTCTCGACGCCGGCGCCTTCCAGGTTCCGTGCCAACCCACGAACGGCGGCCACAAAGCCCAGGTCATCGAGCACAGGCGGCCTCAGATCGTGACTGAAACGCCGCACACTCTGCAAGGCGTCGGTGGTCAGTTCGCGGATGCCGTCCAGTTGGGCTTTGAAGGTGTTAGGGGGCATCTCGGGCCAGGCCGTGAGGGCGTCAAGGCGACGGGAGAGGGCTACCAGGATCTGAGCCGTCTCGTCATGAGCTTCCCTTGCGATACGCTTCCTCTCGTCCTCCTGGGCTTGGGTGATCTGCCGTGCGTAGTAGCGCATGCTCTCGTAGAGGCGGGCGTTGTCGATGGCGATCCCCGCCTGACGGCCCACCCCAGCCAGGGAGGATATCTCTGCCGACGAGAATTTCTTGATCTCGTGAAGACTACCCGCGGCCAGTGTGCCGAAGGAGCGGTTGCCACTGACGATGGGCACGGCGACGACGCTCACCAACCCCGCGTCCACAAACGCTGGCACTGCCTTTGCGTAGTTCCGATAATCGGGGATACTGACGGGAGCCGCGGTGCTCATCGCCTCCCCCGCTACGCCTTCGCCCTCTGGGACGCTGACGTCCGTCAGACTCTGGGGAAGATTGTGCAGGTAGGGATACCTAAGCTGCTTGGTCGCGGGATCGAACAGCGCGATGAACCCGCACTCTGCTCCGATAAGCCCTTCAGCAATCTCAAGTACCTTCGGGAGGACGCGGTGTAGCTCCAACTCGGAGGTGACTCTTTCGGCCACCTCGTTTAGCCTCTGCTGGATCTGCAGCTGCCTCTCGACGTCTCGGTGGAGCTGTGCGTTCTCAACCCCGACGCCGATCTGTCTGCCGAAGGTGGAGATCAGCTGCCGATCAGCAGAGGGGAATTGCCGTGTTTGGTACGAACCCAGTGCCATCACCCCGTGCACCTTCCCTTTGGATGTCAAGGGAACGACGATCTGGGCGCCCAACGTGTCGCCCGTGCCGGTCAGTGGCCCTGTCCCATGGTTCTCTGAAGGGTCTTCCAGAGCAACCGGCTCTCCGGATCGGGCCACCTGTCCGTATGGGCCCTCCTCCAAACAGACACGGTTCAGGCTGTTCACGGTTGTCGCTGCCAAACCCCGATGAGCGTGGAGCACCAGTTCGTCGGTGTTTGGGTCCAGGCAGTACATCAGACCGATCTCCAGATCGGTGACCTCCAGCACCTTATCCAGACTTTCGGTGAGAACTTGTTCCAGGTCCAGGGACCGAGCTACGATGGAGCAGACCGCGTTGAAAGCCCTCATTCGGGCAGCAGCCTTATGGTGGAGCATCCTCTCCCGTTCATTGCTCTGGACCGTCCAGAGCACGAAGCCGCCGACCACCGCCACCGCGATTGTCTCGGCCACGGCGTCTGCCGGATGGAAGGATAACCAAAGCGCTCGGGGCAGCATGATCAGTATCGCTGCGGCGAGGGTGATGACGCCTCCCCTCGATCCAATCGAAAAAGCAGCGGCAGCCACTGGCAAGATGAACAGGACTCGCTCGACGGCGTGGCGATGCAAGAGCACATCGGCCCGGGGGAACAGCGGCCGAACGTGGGGGGTCAGGTAGTGGATGGCGGCGATCCCGATCATCATTGCGAGCAGGATCCAATACCGGTGTGGAGCCATCAGGCTCCCAAGACGTCGCATTCTCGAGAGGAGAGTGGGCATGACAGACTCCCTGTGCTGGTTGGCCGCTGACTTCGCTGTCTCAGTTGCTTGACTCTTGCCGGCCATTCAGGTCAACCTGACTCTATTGAGACGGGGATGCCCCGCCCGGAGGTGGGACAAGCGATCGATGACACCGGGGGGAGGGTTAGCTGGCGTCAGACAACTCCTCGAAGGTGAGCAGGCCCCTTCGTAGCGCGTGAACGACGGCCTCGGTCCGCGAACCGACTCCCAGTTTGCTGAAGGTGTGGCTTAGATGGACCTGCACGGTCCGATGACTGATGGAGAGCTCCTCCGCGATTTCGCGGTTCGTGATCCCCCGACCAGCCAGCTGCAAGACCTCCATCTCCCGAGCAGTAAGCTCCTCGATTTCGCTATCCTCGCCGTCCTCCCCCGCGTGCTGACTGAACCGATTGATGACCTTACGGGCAATGGCTGGATGGAGCATCGACTCACCAGCCTGCACAGCTCGGATACCGGCCACCAGTTCGTCTGTGGAGATGTCCTTCAGCAGGTACCCCGCGGCGCCAGCCTCCAGCAGAGCAAAGATGTACTCATCGTCATCGTAAGCTGTCAAGACAAGGACGGTTGTGCCAGGATCGCTCTCCTTGATCCGCCTGGTGGCCTTAATACCATTGAGCTTGGGCAGGGCGATGTCCATGATGATGACGTCCAGGTCGTGTTCCGCGGCCAACCGCACGGCCTCCTCACCATCCCCCGCCTCGGCCACCACCTCCATATCCGCTTCCCGGTCCAGCATCTCCTTGGTGCCTTCCCGCACCAAGACGTGGTCCTCCACCAGCATCAGTCTGATCTTGGGCACGCTTCATATCCTCCGGCCTCTCATGATTCACGGGCAGACTCCATTGTACGGCAATCGGTTCTCGAGAGCAAGGGAATAGGATCCAGAGGCTCTACATCCGTTCTTCGAGTATTCCGACGTTTCCAGTTCGTGACCCTGGTTCCATTGTCACAGGATTGTGATGCCCATATCACGGCCGCTGTGATACCTATGTGGTATCTTATGGACGAGATGAACGCGTCTGGTGCGAAGGGCGGAGCGGTCCCGTCGGCAGCTGAGTCTCTGGTATTGGGTCACCTGGAGCCAGATCCGGATGTTGCCATGCGGCTGCCGCCCAGCCTGGCGTTCCGCTATGGTGTGGTGCCGCTAGCTGAAAGAGAGCAGCGTGTGACCGTAGCGATGGTGGACCCGGAAGACAAGAAGGCCCGGGGAGCGGTCACTGATGCTCTGGGTAGTGAGCTCTGCATCGTCCAGGGTGATGCGACGGCTATCGATGGTGCGCTATCTCGGATCTGGGGAGACATGGATCGAGGTGATACGCATATACTGGTCTGCGTACCCCCGAATCAGCTGGAGAACGGGGTCAAGCCCTACGTTGAGTATGTGGGTGAACTACTGGACGCGGATCTGGACTACCGTCCAGAGGCGAGCGCCTTGGAAAGTCTCGTCGAGCAAGCCGCAGACGACTACGAGTTGATGATCTGCGGAACGCGCCCCAGGGGATCCGATGGTCGCTCCTGCTGGGAGACCGCGAGCGACTGGGCGGCAGATCACCTCTCGATTCCGCTGTTGGTGGCCCATCGTCCCCGGCAGCCTCTGAGGCGAGTCCTCTTGATCGTCCAGGGC
>SKQX01000275.1 GCA_007118795.1 Thermoflexales bacterium
CCTCGGCCCGGGCCAGCATCCCTCGGGAGTGGTCGAGTCCGACGAGCTCGTGGCCGGCAAGGGCCAGGGGTATGAGCATGCGGCCGGTGCCGCAGAAAGGCTCCAGAATGCGCAGCGGCCCGAGCCCGCCAATGAGACTCAGGATGAGCGCGACGTCATCAACCGACGCCTCGCTCTGGTCGTAGAGCTCAGCGATTCGGAGGTCACAATCGTAGACCGGCGCGCTATTCACAGCCACCGAGATCCCGCCCCCGGCCTCGTCCAGGCGGTAGCCGGACTGCTCCCTCGCCGGACCGCAGAACCATCAACCCGTCCCCGCGAGAGACGTAGTGGATGGGGCCCTGAGGCACCGATCTCTCCACCTGCAGAAGGCCCTGATCCATAGCCTCCCAGATGGTCTGAAAGGGAACGGTGCCCGGCACCCACTTCTCGACGATGACGGTCCCATGGCCGGGGAGGACGGTGAATACCACCTGACGCGGGTCGTCGAGATCCTGGAGCGCCTCCGCGCGCGAGAAGGCCGCTACGATCCCGTGGGCTTGGGCCTCCGTGGCACAGGTCACCGGATAGTGGTGATAGGGCGCTGCCATAGGCACGTACTCGACGCGCGACACATCATAGGCCTCGACCCCGCGATGCCCGTGCAATTTCGAGCGCACCACCGGCACCTCGGCGGCGGTCTCCCAATCGCGTCCCAGCCTGACCCTGGGGAGGGGTTCGTCCATGGCCACCATCTCCACCGCCTCTGAGGACGGCGGTGCATTGGGCATGCCTTCCACCTGCCGCACCAGGGCACCGCTTCCGTCCGGGCGCAGCCCTACGATGACGGTCAGATCCTTTTCCGTGATGCTCCCCTTGTACACGGGTCGAGCGCTGCCTGTCACGGTAGCGATCAACCCTTCCAGCACGGGATCCCAGGTGGAGAAGCATCCCTCGCTGTACTGGCTTGAGACGGCATTGGCCACCGCCGGGACGTTGACCAGGTCGGCGATGCGGACCATCTCGGTGAAGAAGTCGCGGAGCCCCAGTTGCCGTCCCGCCTCGCACATCTCCGCCGCGGTGTGTGAACGGGCCCAGGCCTCCTGTGGAATCGGCTCGCCCACGACGGTGTGATCGGTCACTTCACCGGTGCTCTCAGCCGTGACGATCCGCGTCACGATGTCGGAGTAGAAGGCTGTCGCGTCGTTGGCGACAATCCGCGGATGCGCCCCCACCAGGTTGAAGAGATAAGCTTCCTCAGGCCGCTCCTCCCCAACCACCAGCAATATATCGAAGCCCTTGGCCTGACTCTGAACCACGCGTACCAGAGCCAGGATCGGTCCCCCCCGCCGACCCTGCTCGAAGAGGACCTGGTACGCTTCGTCGGCCAGCCCGGGGAAATCGTAGTCAGCGGGATCCGGCGGCGATTTGGGAAGGATCGTCCGAAAGTGTTCCAACACACGAGCGAACTCAGGCGGGGTGGCATGCATCAACGTGTAGATGGAGGGAGAGTGGTTCAGGCCAAATCTCCGCCGGGCGGTGAAGAGCAGAGCCTCCCGCCAGTTGAGCGGCTGACCAAAGGGAGCGCTGGTCACGATCACGTCGGTGTGGTCGTCAGGGGCCGCCTGCACCGTGTGGCCCTGGCTGCGAAATCCCTCTGCCAACCCAGCCCTCACCTCCTCCAGCACCGGACTGTCGGAGTGGGGCACGAAACTGACGTTGAGGTGGCACAGCCAATCGTGCACAGGTTTGTCATCGGGAATAAGTCTGTTGCCCTTAGCACTGGTCATCGTTAACATCTCCTGCTACGCTACACTAACCACCACCGAGTCCCTCGATCCATCATACCGAGGCGGCCCCTGAAAGGTGCGCCCGCACCGATGGCCCAGACAATATCGGCTCGGCCTGCCGCAGGGTCACTCCTCAGCTTCCTCCATCTCCCAGCCCTCGATGTGAAACCGCCGGACAATCCAATCACCGACTCTGGGCGACAGGACGTCGACCCAATGCAGCAGCCGTGCCCGAAAGGGGATGATCACCTCCGGCCTGGGCCGTTGCAGAGCCGACACGATAGACTTAGCCACAGCTTGAGGCGGTATCTTCGGCGATACAAACGGCACCTTGAGCGTCTCGATCATCGGGGTGTCGACCCGTCCCGGGAATACACCGGTCACCTGCACACCAGCCTGGCGCAACTCCTGCCGCAGCACGTCCGCGTAGCCGGCCAGGGCAAACTTGGCGGCCGCATAGGGGGCGTCGTGGGGAAACCCTTTCTTACCGCCGAGAGACGACACCAGAACGATGTGGCCGGTAGACCGCTCCACCATATGAGGCTGGACAGCCAGCACGGTGTGAAGCACCCCGTAGAAGTTGACCGCCATCGAGCGCTGCACGTCCGCGACGGTCAGTTCCCGGACCGGCGCACGAACGTAGACGCCAGCGTTGGCCACCAGAATGTCCACCCGCCCCCAGCGGGCCATGGTATCGGCCACCAGGCGACGGACCTGCTCTCGGCAGGTCACGTCGGTGGGCACGGCCAGAGCTTCACACCCCAGCGACCGGCACTGGTCCGCTACCTCGACCAGTGCCGATTCCGAGCGGGCCGCCAGCGCGACGTGGACACCCTCCTCCGCCAAAGCCAGCGCCGTGGCATGTCCGATGCCGCTGGAGCCGCCGGTGACGATGGCCACCTTGTCTTGCAGCGGGACTGGCCGGCGAAACCACCTCATTATGTCTTTGACGGCCTGGCCGTCCTCGGCATCACGAAAAGTCCCATAGCGCCCACCCCGGCGTGGGAAGCCAGGACGACTCCCGCCTCTCGGACCAGGATCTTCTCTCTGGGGAAACTGAATCGTTCCGCCAGCCGATCGGCCAGTTCCTCTGCCTTCCCACTGCTCCGGATGTGCCCAACGCCCAGGTGTTCCAGGGGTGCCGGCACGTCGGCCGCCCGTCCCACAGATTCCTCCGCCATGGACATCGCCCGCTCCAGGGCGCGGCCGATAGATCGGCCCATGCCGAGCAGTTGGAGTTTCCCCTCCACAAACCCGACGATGGGCTTTATGTTGAGCACCCGTGTGACGCGATCGACTATACCGATGAATCCATCGGCCCGCCCGCCCCGGCGTAAGCTCTCCAGAGTGTCCAGCACCACGATGGATCGTACCCGCGACCGCGCGTCCTCCAGCCAGGCGACGATCTCCTCGACCGACGAGCCTGCCTCCGCCGCCACCGCCGCCTCCAACACCTGGAAACCCAGGCCCAACGAGAGGGACTGGGAATCGAAGAGCGTCACGGCGTCCCCAAACCGCCGGGCCGCCAACCGCGCCGTGGCAGCGGTACCGCTGTGGTGTCCCGTCAAGGTGATACAGAGCACCTGCTTACCCCGCTCCACCAGCGCTTCGAAGATCTCCTCAAATGCGCCAGGGGAGGGCTGGGAGGTCTGCGGGCTGCCGAGATCGGCAGCCTTGGCCCAGAATTCTTCAGGCGATAGATCCTTATCCAGGTAGCTCTCAGCACCGAAGCTCACCACCAGGGGCACCACGGCGATCCGGAAACGCTCGACGAGCCTCTGGGGCAGATCACAACTGCTATCCGTTACGATACGGATCTCATCGCTGCCTTTGGATGTGTTCATGATCCTCCTTAGAGTTGTTTGGCAGGCATTGTACTACGGTCGCAGTATCGGAGCAAACTACCGCCGCAGCGGCTTCGGCGTGCTCCAACAAAGGAAGGTGACTGGCTTTGGCAGGGTACGCACCAGGGAAGTGTTCAGTGCCAGGGTGCTGTGTCCCGTTTCGACGGCAGTGATGCGTCGCTGCGCTACTGTGAAACTGAGCTGGTCGGTGCAGGTTGCGGTGGCGCCGACGACGGAGACTCCTGGTCGCACAGCGAATGGGAATTGGCGCGAGATCTGCTATAATCGCGTCGTTAATACCATCACCGTACATCGGCGATCAGAGCTTGGTGGACGGTCGGGGAGCGCCCAAGCTTAGAAGGCCTTTGGAAAACCCCTTGTCGCAAAGTCCAATAGAGCGGATGCACCATTTCTGGTCTCCAGAAGACGAAAAATAGGGATAAGACCTCCAATAATGCGTCATTTCCGCAGTGCATGCCCCATTTATCTTACCAGAGAGGGACTCTTTGGGTGGCCTCTAAGTCGCACAACCGCCCATCGGCTATCAGAGCTTCCTGGTCGGCCCAGGAGCCCTGACGGACGGATTGTTTCTGGTCAAGGTGACCGAGATTCCTCGTCGCTGGTGCTCCTCGGAATGACAAATGCGGTTGTAGGACTAAGTCGCACAACCGCCCATCGGCAACCAGAGCTAGGTGGACGGCCCAAGACGGCCCCCTCTAGGTTGTTTCTGGCCAGCGTCGGCGAGAATCTTCTTCGCTGCAGCCGCTGCGCTTCCTGCGCCCCCACTAAGGAAGCGCATTCGGTCTGTGAGAGTCAGGTCTTAGGCGAAGACGACCGTGGTAGGGAGATGCCCCCTCACGGCCCGGCATCGCCGGGCTGGCCCCCTCTCCCCGGGGGAGAGGGGACACGGCAGCACAGCCCCGAGGGCCCGGCGCGCTTTCTTCGGTTCAGAGTGGTGCGTGGCTTGGGGCTCGCTGCGCAAGCTTGGCAAGCGGCTTAACTTCGCACGCTGGGCACCATGGGTGTTCTCGGAATGACAGGTGCGCTTGTCGGGTTAGGTCCGCACGCGGAAGCGAATCGTCTCTGGTTACGCTGACGGAGATTTGTCGTGGCTCCAGCCGCTGCGCTTCTCCAGCCGCTCCCCAGAATATTGGATACGTTTCCAGGACCAAGGGGCCATTATGACTGAACCATCGCTGAACATCGGCATCGAGGAAGAATACCAGATCATCGACCCCGGAACCCGGGAGCTGCGCTCCTACGTGCAGCAGTTTCTGGAGCAGGGGAGGGCCATACTCCCGAACCAGATCCGGGCCGAGTTCCTCCAGTCTCAGGTGGAAGCCGGGACCCAGGTCTGCCGGGACGTCGCCGAGGCCCGCCACGAGCTGGTTCGTGTCCGCCGCTCGATGCTGCAGCTCGCCGAGGACGCGGGACTATGGGTGGCGGCCGCAGGCACGCACCCCTTCTCCTCCTGGGTCAGGCAGCGTGTCTCACCCTTTGGCCGCTATCCCGAGCTGGTGCGCTTCCTGCAGGACGTCGGACGTCAGCTGCTGGTCTTCGGCATGCACGTCCACATCGGCATCGAGGAGAAGGAGCTGCTCATCGACGTCCTGAATCAGCTGCGCTACTTCCTCCCCCATCTGCTAGCGCTGTCGACCAGCTCTCCCTTCTGGCACGGCCGGGACACGGGCCTGAAGTCGTATCGCAGCGTCGTCTTCGAGAATCTGCCGCGCACGGGGATTCCCCCGCAGTTCGAGGCGTACGCCAGCTACCGTAACTACCTCGACACGCTGCTGATTACCGGCAGCATCGCCGAGCCGACCCACGTCTGGTGGGATGTCCGTCCGAGCGAGAAGTTCCCCACGCTGGAGATACGGATCCCGGATATGTGCACCCGTGTCGACGAGACCCTCTGTCTGGTGGCCCTGATCCAGGCCATCGTCGCCAAGCTGGTGCAGCTGCGAGAGGCCAACCAATCCTGGCGGCTCTACCCCAAGCACCTCATAGACGAGAATAAGTGGCGGGCCCTGCGGTACGGCACTGACGGGAAGCTGATTGACTTCGGCAGGAAGAAGGAGGTCCCTTTCCCCCATCTCATAGCGGAGATCCTTGCCTGGACGGACGATGTGGTGGACGACTTGGGAAGCCGGCGCGAGATTGAATATGCCGACACCATCCTCCGCGAGGGAACCAGTGCCGACCGTCAGCTGGCCGTATTCCGGCAGACGGACGACCCGCGGGCCGTCGTCGACCACCTGGTGGCGGAGACCCGGGAGAGCGTGGCTTGAGGAGCGAGCGTGATCAGCGTCACTGAGGCAAGGCGGCTATACGATGGTGCTGACGCCGTCCACGATTTCGACCACGTGCTGCGCGTGCTCCAACTGGCCCAACACATCGGGACCATCGAAGGGGCGGACGCGCGCATCGTGCGGGCGGCGGCCCTGCTCCACGACATCGGCCGCAGCGAAGCGCAGGCCGCCGGCATCGATCACGCTCAGGCGGCTGCGGAGCGAGCCAAGGCGTTACTGGCCCGTCACCCGGCCCCGATAGTGGAAGCTGTGTGCCACGCCGTGGCAGCTCACCGGTTCCGAACTCAGCCGGAACCGGCCACCCTGGAAGCCCAGGTGCTCTTCGACGCTGATAAGCTGGATGCCATCGGCGCCGTGGGTGTAGCTCGCGCCTTCGCCTATGGCGGCGCCCACGGGCAGCGCCTTTGGGCTCCTGCAGAGTCCGTCGATCTCGATCGCTGGCTGGCCGCGGGCGATGACGCTAATGCCCACACCCCCGTCCACGAGTTTGTCGTCAAACTGTCCCGCATCAGAGATCATCTCTACACACCCACCGGCCGCCAGATGGCCGCGGCCCGCCACGATTACATGGCGGGCTTCTTCGATCGTCTGGCCCG
>SKQX01000186.1 GCA_007118795.1 Thermoflexales bacterium
ACTCCGACAGCTGATGGAGCCAGAGGAGCAAGTGGCTGGCGCTTCGTAACCGGTGTTCCGCCGGCCCCGCACCGGTGAACCACACGACTCATCGCGGCGCCCCGGAGTGGGAAGACTCTGCCCAGCGCCCTTCCCACTCCCACCGCCGCGCCGCAGCCGTTCTGGCTGACGGAGAAAGAGCGGGCCCCGCAGGTTCTAATACCCTTCCTATCCCCCGCAAACACCTTTCCTATACTCACGTACCATAATTCCTCCACGTGCGCATGTAGTGCTATGCGAAATAGAGACGCTTCTCGTCTCAGATTTGAGGTGCTTTTATGTTACAGTCCCTGATTCAGAATAAAGACGATGAGATGGTCGTGGGCGCCGATCTACCCCACGAACTCCCTGTGTTGCCTTTGCGCAACGTGGTGGCTTTCCCGCACACGCTGCTGCCGCTGAGCATCGGTATCCCGCGGTCCGTTCAACTGCTGGAGGACGCGGTCGACGCCGAGCGATTGGTGGTTCTGACCGCTATGACCGATCCGTCCGTGGAGGAGCCCGGTCCCGACGGTGTTCACCCCGTGGGGACTTTGGCCCGCATTGAGCAGGTGGTCCGCCTGGAGGATGACGAGCACGCCAAGTATCAGATGATCGCGCGCGGTATCCGCCGCGTTCAGATCACCGATTGGTTGGCCCAGGAACCCTATCTCAAGGCCCACGTCGAGCTGATCCCTGAGCGGATCGGCAGCGAGACCGAGGTTGAGGCGCTTCGTCGCGAGCTGCTCACCCTGGCCCGGCGTGTCGCATCCTATTTCCCGCAGGTGCCGGAAGAGGCCATCGAGATGCTCGATCAGATCGCCGAGCCAGATGTCCTCCTCTACGCCCTCGCGTCAAACCTTCACCTGGATGTGGGGCACGCGCAGGAGGTCCTGTCGGCTGAGGATCTGACCGACCAGATGCGCGCGCTGATGCGCGTCATGCAGCGCGAGTTGGAGGTTCTGGAGGTCAGCGAGGAGATCCGAGAGGAAGCCCAGACCGAGATGGAGAAGACGCAGCGTGAGTATTACCTGCGTCAGCAGCTCAAAGCCATCCAGAAGGAGCTGGGTGAGGACGAAGAGGGCTCCGAGGCCGCCGTCTACCGCCAGAGGCTCGAAGACGCCGATCTGCCCGAAGAGGCGCAGAAGGAAGCCGAGCGAGAGCTCGACCGGCTGGCTCAGCTCCATCCTCAGTCGGCCGAGGTGGGCGTCATCAAGACCTACTTGGACTGGCTGCTGGAGCTGCCGTGGAATGAGCTATCACCGGACAGCCTTGATCTCGGTCACGCGGAGGATGTGTTGGACGAGGATCACTACGGTCTCGAAAAGGTCAAGGAGCGCATCCTGGAGTTCCTGGCGGTGCGTAAGCTGCACCAGGAAAGGGACGTTGAGAGCCCTGAGGAGTACGCTTCGGCGATTCTCTGCTTCGTGGGCCCGCCGGGTGTGGGCAAGACCAGTTTGGGCCGCTCCATCGCCCGGGCGATGGAACGTAAGTTCACCCGTATGAGTCTGGGTGGGCTGCGGGATGAGGCCGAGATCCGCGGGCACCGGCGCACCTACATCGGTGCCATGCCGGGCCGGATCATTCAGGCCCTCAAGCGCGTCGGCACCCGCAATCCGATCTTCATGCTCGACGAGATCGACAAGGTCAGTTCTAGCTGGCGTGGCGACCCTGCCAGCGCTCTGCTCGAGGTCTTCGACCCCCAACAGAACCACGCGTTCCGCGACCACTACCTGGACCTGGACTTCGATCTCAGTGATGTCTTCTTCATCACCACGGCCAACACTCTAAGCACCATACCACCGGCCCTCCAGGACCGCATGGAGGTCATCGAGATCGACGGCTACACCGAGTACGAGAAGGTCCAGATCGCTAAGGGCTATCTTGTCCCGCGTCAGATCCGGGCCAACGGCCTGGAGCCGCACGAGGTCGAGTTCTCTGAGGAGGGTCTGCGGGCCATCATTCGCGAGTACACGCGGGAGGCGGGCGTGCGCAACCTGGAGCGGGAGATCGGTCGAGCCCTGCGCAAGGTAGCGATGAACGTCGCCCGGTGCCCGGCCGATGCCGCGACCTGCGCCGTCGTCCTGGACGGGGAGAGGGTGCGCGACTACCTCGGCAAGCCCCGGTATCGCGACGAGGCGCAGCTACGCACCGAGCTTCCGGGAGTGGCCACGGGCTTGGCCTGGACGCCCACCGGCGGGCGAGTCCTCTTCGTCGAGGCCCGGGCTATGGAGGGCAAGGACAACCTTCTGCTGACCGGCCAGTTGGGCGACGTCATGAAGGAGTCCGCCCGCATCGCCCTCAGCTACGTGCAGGGCGAGTTGGAGCGTCTCGGACTTTCCAAGGACGCTCTGGAGGACAAGACGGTCCATCTCCACGTTCCCGCCGGCGCCATCCCGAAGGATGGACCGTCCGCTGGGGTCACGCTGGTAGCTGCGCTCATCTCTGTGCTTACTGACCGTCCAGTTCGGGAGGACGTCGGGATGACCGGAGAGGTGACCCTTCAGGGTCGGGTGCTGCCCGTGGGCGGAATCAAGCAGAAGGTCCTGGCGGCTCATCGTCGCGGCCTCGGTACAGTGATTCTCCCCAAGGCCAACGAGGTCGATCTGGACGAGATCCCCGAGGAGATCCGGGACGAGCTCAGATTCGAGCTGGTGGACCACGTCGACGAGGTGCTCCAGCTTGCCTTCCCATCCCAGCTCGATCTCGAGTCAGCTTCCATTGGCTCCAACGGCCGGGAGAGGGAGCTGGCAGAAGCGCTGTCGTAAACCGCGGCGGTGACGATCAAGCCCCCAGGGCCACGCCCTGGGGGCTTGTGCTATCGCAGGCACCACGGGCATCCCTGTTCGAAACGGCTCAGGCCGGGCCCTCTGCGCCCCTGTTCCCCCGACTTCCTCCCGCAGATACGTGAATGGTCTCCAGAGTCCACGGTCACCATCCTCCGCGGGAACGCCCTTCTTGACGTCAGGGTTTGTCATTCTCAGACCCATCTGCTGCTTGCCTTTCCACGCTCGTGGGATCACGTGGAAACCCGCCGGCAGACGCCGGCAGACGCGGGCCGACGCCGGCCGATCAAGTTTCTGAACACCCTTGGGCGAAATCTGCCGCTTAACCGACCCGGATTCACGCAGCATTGGTTCTACTGAAGAAGAGTCATCCACTGGCCGCCGGCGGGGCACAACGATCCAATAGCGGACTCCTGGTTGTCGCCATCCCTACTAACAGGCCTCCCGCTGGGCCGGGGCCAGGCGCCATACCCCGGTGGCGGAGGCGTCTGGGACTCCTCTCAGGAGACCCAGCTTCTCATCGCAAGGACCGTATGAGCGCGAAGATCAGAAAACCCTGCTTGAATGGTCGCTCCCCTTGCGCCGGGGCCTGCGCTCGTCGGCAACCACAGGTCCCCCGTCTGGTCGTCCTCTTCCTTCCTGTCTCTAGCACGCCGGTCTGAGACCCCTTGTCCTATCTGTCGGCACTCTCGCTCGGTCTTCCAGGGTACGGCAGCGGTACCTGCCCTCAACCCGAGGACCACATTCTTGTCGTTCCCGTGACCAGCCCTGGGTAGAATCACACCGTTGTCCAGAGATGCCCTCCGACAGACGTCAGTTTCGGCCTGCACCCATCTCGACCGAGCATCGGTCACCATGAGTGCGAAGCTAACAAACCCAACGTACTAACCCAGCCCTTCTTGACCAGTTCCGCCTCACCCGCGGCAGTGGTTCTGGCGTCGGTCGGTCCCCCCGGGGCCTTCCCAGCGGCGGCAGGGCGTGTCCCGATCCGGGGTTCTACACTCTCGTCGTCCAGGCGACCGGCGCTTGGCAAGATCGCGTCGGTGTCCGGAGAGAGCCTGCGAAAAATGTGGGTTTCGGCCTGCTCGCATCTCGACCAAGTGCCGGTCACTTTGCGCGCGAAGATTACATGGCCGCGGACCCCACCCCAGGAGCACTTGTTTTAGACCTTTGAGGTTTTCGCGCGGCCTGTCAAGACCCGAAAACGCCTTCAGCGGGCACCGAAAAGCGTGCTGCGAGGTGTCAATCGAAACCTCAAAGGTCTCTGGCGCCAGAACCCTTGCTCCTGGACCCCACCCAGCCGCTCTTGACCGGGTCTGGACCAAGTGCTATAGTAGCCGCGCTACGGAAATCCACCAAGGAGACTACCCGTGATCGATTCGAAGCTGATGGCAGTATTTGCCCATCCCGACGACGAGGCCTTCGGCACTGGAGGCATCCTGAGCAAGTACGCTGAAGCGGGCTGTGACGTCTACCTGGTTACTGCCACACGGGGCGAGGCCGGCCAGATCGCTGAAGACGACCTGGCGACCCACGCCGACCTTCCCTTCGTGCGGGAGCAGGAGCTCCGCTGTGCCTGTGAAATCTATGGCATCCACCCCCCGCGCTTTCTCGACTACGCGGACGGCCTGCTGCCCCTCATCCATCAAGGCCAGGCGGTGGGGAAAGTAGTACGTCTCATCCGCGAGCTCAAGCCTCAGGTCGTCGTCACCTTCGGACCCGACGGAATCTACGGCCACTACGACCACATCGCCGTGCACCGCTGGACCACCATAGCTGTCGAGCTGGCCGCTGACGCCACCTGCTTCCCCCATCACGTCAATGAGAGGTGCGAACCCCATCAGGTCAGCAAACTGTACTACCGCGTGATATTGGAGGAGCAGATCCAGGCCATGAGAGAGAGGGGAGAACCCGCGGCCATGATGATGGATGGTGTTCCTTTCTCCTTCGTTGGCCCGCCTATGGCGGAGATCACCACCGTCATCGATGTGAGCCAGTACGTGGAGCACAAGCTCCGGGCTATCCGGTGTCACGCCACCCAAGTCGGGCGGGGGAGCCGCTTCTCTGATGTCTCCGCTGACGCGCAGGAGGATCCCCTCCTTGCCCAAGAGCACTTCGTTCTGGCCCGCTCCCGGGTCGGCTGGCCCGCCGGAGTCGAGGCCGATCTGTTCGACCGGCTCCGATAGCCATTGACTCCCCTGGCTCAAGCGGAAATCCTACCACTCCCACCACTCCTCTCGTCTCGGGCTCGTACCCCTCTCCCCCCTGGGGGAGAGGCTGGGTGAGGGGGCGACAGCCCGAAGCGAGCGCCGCCATCCTCTCGTCCCGGGCCCTTACTCCTCTCCCCCTTGGGGGAGAGGCTGGGTGAGGGGTCGAGAGCCCGAAGCGAGCGCCGCCATCCTCTTGTCCCGGGCCCTTACTCCTCTCCCCCTTGGGGGAGAGGCTGGGTGAGGGGGCGACAGCCCAAGGCCAGCGCCAACACCGCCATGTTCAGCCCCTGCCCCGGTCATCTTAGTAGCCGGAACACCGCGAGCTCCCTTTCTCGACACCTACGCCCCCCTCCTACAGGAGCGAAGCGATCAGATTCTTCTTGGAGAAACGCCCGCCACTGATGCGCGTGGCCAGACCCTCCGGTCCCAACACCACCTCCGCGATCCGCTCCACCGAATACCCCCGCTCCCGAAAAGCACGGGCCTCCTCGAGCACACCCTCCCAATACGCGATCTTCCGCGCCATCGCCGTCTCACCGTCCTCCACGAAACCGGCATGGGAGCACATCAGCAGGCGCGGCCGGAGGGTCAGAACACGCCGCAGCGAGGCCATAATCTGATGAGCATCCTCGTCTTCCCGCAGATACCGGGCGCGCTCGTGGATGAACAGGTCGCCGCTGAAGAGCCAGCCCTCGTCCTCTTCGAGAAGACACACGTGACCGGGACAGTGACCTGGCGCGGGAATCACGGCGAAGCGATGTCGAGGCGTAACCACATACTCATCCAGGGGCTGGGCGGCGACCCCCTTCGGTTGACCCCACACCAGTCGCCGGTACAGCTCCAGACGGGGCACGTCCCTGAGAACGGCGAGGGAATCTGCCGGAGCAGCGATGGGCAGCCCCAGCGACGCACGAAGCAGCGAGTTCCCACCCGCGTGATCCTCGTGATGGTGGGTGTTTACCACCTGATGCACCTCGCGTTGTCGGCACCACTCCACAACCTCCCGGGCCGTGGCCGGAGGCCCGCTGTCGATCAGCAGCCCATCAATGAGATAGGCGTCGACCGTCCGAAGCGACCGTCCGAGGACCCTCCGGGCCATGCGGAGGCGGGTGATGGGGCCGAGGGACGTCGTGCGAAGCATCGCGCCCTCACATCGACCACAGACTCAGCTGGCGCGCCGGGCGGCGGCCATCGAGCAGGATGAACGGGGCAGCCCGCCTGGTGGCGATCCCTAGCTTTGCGAGATCACCAATGTCGTGCAGCTTCCCACGTTCCCGAGCGCTCCTCACCTTGTCGGCACCCTTCGGCCCGATCCCGGGCACCCGCAGCAAGGCCCGCCGACTGGCCGTGTTCACCTCTACCGGCGCGTGGGACAGCCGCCGGCGTGCCCACGCCAGCTTTGGATCGATCTCCAACGGGAGGTGCCCGCGAGCGTCAAAGGGCAGCTCTTCGGCGCAGAAGTCGTAGTCCCGGAGTAGAAACGAAGCTTGGTAGAGCCGGTG
>SKQX01000221.1 GCA_007118795.1 Thermoflexales bacterium
AGAGACGACCGATGACTACCTCGGCCAGGTTGTAGACCATCCTCTGTCCGACTGGGCCGCCCTGGATGACTATGTCTGGCCCGACCCGGCGGCAGGAACGGAAAGCCTGGATGAGATGACCGCGGTTAATCAGGCCGACGGGCACCAACACTCCTTCATGGCCGCAGCAGGCACGATCACGCATCCGATGACGTTTTTGCGCGGATTCGAGAATACTCTGCTCGACCTGGCGGACGACCGTGAGAAGATCGCCTTCGTCCGCGATCGTATAGCAGATTTTGTGCTAGAGCGCATCGCGCTCTGGACGGCAGCAGGGGCTGATGGGATCCTCATCGAGGACGACTGGGGAACACAGCAGGCTCTGCTCATTCGCCCGGATCTGTGGAGAGAGGTGTTCAAGCCAACCTATTGCCGGCTGGTGGAGGCCATCCACGACGGCGGGGCCTATGCCCACTTCCGCACGGACGGCAACACTCTGGCCATCATTCCTGACCTGATTGAGATCGGGTTTGACGAGCTCAACCCGCAGGTATGGGTGACGGATATTCGGGAGCTCAGCCGTCAGTTCGCGGGGAAGGTCTGGTTCCGCGCCGACCTTGACCGACAGCACGTGCTGCCCCACGGTTCGCCCAATGAGGTGGCCGAGCACGTCCGGGCCACGCACGCAGCCTTTGGCAGCGCCGAAGGAGGGTATATCGGATACGGCCAGATCGGACCGGATGTCCGCCTGGTCAACGCCGAGGCCATGTTGCGCACATTGGCCACTCTGCACCTGGAACCATAGCGCGCCACGCCGGCCTCCCGAGCAGCCACAACTATCGCGTCAGCAGGCCCTCCTCACGGACATCTCGCTCTGGAACAGGACCTCAGGGCTTTCAAGCGCGCCGTGCTGGAACGTCTCAGCGTGCCAGACAGGGAGGCCAGCAAGGTACTCGACCGGCTTCGTTCGCGCAAGTGGTGGGATCACTCCCCCGCAACCGCCGCGCCCGCTCGGTACCCAGGGTTCTGACGCATCTACCCGCGAGCACTCCACATCCAAATGCCACTGGAACACACGGATGTAGTAGACGGTGAACATGATCAGCAGCAGGCCAGAGATGGAGAGCGCTGCGGACCAGGCACGGCCCAATCACCCGAGGGAGTTCGCACAGACGGACCTCCCCCCTGCAGCCTACAACTCGTGGCCCTCGAAGACTCGCCAGGAAGCAGCCAGGCAGATGGCGACCATCATCAGGCTCACCGCTGCCGCCCGGCTTACGTCGACGGGATCCCCCAGAGACAGGGCGCCGGCACCCTCGATGAGGGCCCGCGGCAGGTATTCCTTGATTCTCGGCAGCATACCAAGAACCGACAGGCCCACGTACACACCGAAGGCCACGCCGCCTGCAGCGATCTGGCTCCTGAACACGGCGCTGCACAGGAAGGTTACCGCCAGCAAGACCCACAGGTACAGCGCCGCCTGCAGGCTGACCTGCAGGAACATTCCAGGCTCAAGGGGTCCGAAGAGCACCACGGTGTAGGTCCAGCACGCCACGGCTGCCAATCCCAGGCCCACCCCGAAGACCAGCGTCAGGGCGGTGAACTTGGCCATCAGGAAGGGCAGGCGGGACACCGGCTTGGAGAGCACCAGCGCTGCCGTACCTCGCTCCCGCTCCAGCGCCACCGAGCCCATGCCCACGAGAATCAGGGCGATGGCACCGATCTGGGTCAAGTTCTTCAGAAACTGGCCGATGGCATCGACGGCTGTCGGCTCCGGGAGCTCTATGCTGATCGCCTGGCCGGCACTCGACGTCAGGCTCTCTATGAGCTCCGGGGTCAGTTTGGCAACGATAGGTGACATCAGCCCGGAAAAGGCCACAAATACGATGGCCACCGCGAGGAAACGGTAGGTGCGCCACTGCTCGCGCAGTTCCTTGCCTAGCAGGATCGAGAAACTCATTGCCGTTCCTCCATCAGTCGCACGAAAACGTCCTCCAGGCTCGGCCGGACCAGTTCATAGTGCAGGAGTGTCAAGCCACTGGCAACGACGACCTCCGGCAGCTCCCGTCTAGCCCGTGCCAGGTCCCGGGCGAAGAGGCGCACCTCGTTTTCGGCGATCTCAACGCCCAACGTCCAGGGGAGCCTGCGCAGGTCATCAGCCAGCGCCGCCACACGGCCACCGCTCCCCTCGACCTGGACGAGGAAGGCGGGGGCGGCGTAACGCTCCCGCAACTCCTCAACAGGCGCCTGCACTGCCAGTCGACCCCGGTCGATGATCGCCACCGTGTCGCAGACCCGCTCGACGTCAGCCAAGATGTGCGTGGACATGAACACCGTGGCCCGGCCCCTGAGCAGGCCGATGACCTCCAGAATCTCCTTCCGGCCAATGGGATCCAGAGCCGAGCACGGCTCGTCCAGGAGGAGGACTGGCGGGGAGTTGATCATCGCCTGAGCGATACCCAGCCGCTGTCGCATGCCCCGGGAGTAGCCTCCGATCCGCCGCCTGGCCGCTGCACCCAGGCCCGCCACTTCCAGTGTTTCGTCCACACGCCGCGTCAGTGTGCTGCCTCCCATGCCGAAGAGCCGACCCACGTAGATCAGAAGCTCCCGCCCGGTCATCCAAGCGTAGAAGCGCGGTTCCTCTGCCAGATAGCCGATTTGGCCCCGGAAGGCGTGATCATCGAAGGGAACCTCGTGGCCTGCGACCCAGGCCCGACCGGCGGTTGGCCTGGATAGACCGGTGAGCAGCTTGATAGCCGTAGTCTTGCCCGCGCCGTTCGGTCCCAGGAAGCCGAAGACCGTCCCCGTCGGCACAGCCAGGTCCAGTCCGTCCAACCCCACCACCGAGCCGTAGTGCTTCGTCAGCTTCTCGCACACGATCGCCATCATCAGGTTTCGTCCCGTCCCAACAGAAGGTAGGCCAATGGCCCCAGGATGCTGATGAGCACGATGATGGCCAGCCAGACCCAGCGGCTCAAGTAGCGGAAGCTTTCGCGACGTGCCCAATCCCACACGCCCAGGGCCAACAGTCCCAACTGAATCAGGAGCAGGGGGAGCAGGAGCACGGCAATCGATCGTAGGCCATTGAAGTCAGTCATCATCGCCTCCTGTCAGGAGCACATAGCGGGCACTCAGTGGACACCTGCGCTGGATCCACCACCCGGCCAAGGAGTAGGATGCTCCCGGTGCTGTTCTCGCGGATCACGAAAGGGAACAGATGATCGGCACGGAAGAGAACGGGAGGTGGCGGTATGCTCCTCGCCGTCATCGCCACCGCAGTAGCAGCAGCCGCCTCGGTACCCTCTTCACTCACTGCCACAAAAGCCTCGTGCAGCGCCGCAGCTATCGACAGCTGTCTCGTGCCGTCCACAGCGAAGAAATCGGCGGTATCCTAGAACGCATCGACCACTCCCATTGACTTCAGCGCGGCACCCAGTCCGAACGGACAGGTGATCTCGAATCGCGGCAGGAACACCTCGACCTCTGTTGACCACATCCCCTTCGTCCACCAGGTCAGATTCTCTGCGCTGAGATATCCTTCAAGCGCTTCCAGTCCGTCAACCTCTCCCGGCAGAAGCACGGCCATGGACAGATCATACCCCGCGTAAGGCAGTAGCGTCGTCGGGTTCACTACCACCCGCACCGGAGCGTCTACCCCGGGCAGGCCGGCCACCAAAGCCCAGGCGGCCAACACGCCACTCCCTGGAACCATGGCTGTCGACAGGCTCAGCATCAACAGCACCTCAAACGCGGGCTCGGTCAGCTTGTGCCAGCCGCCCTCCTCCTCCGGTCTGAACGAGCGGTTCTCAGGTGCGGGGCCGATCCGGATCCTTGTGGCCGCTCCTGGCAGGCCTCAGGCCCGCTGTCAGCGCGCCCAGCAGCCCCTACCATTCCGGATCCACCTCCACCGGAGTCATGCCGCCCACCAGCCCACGGAGCCCTGGCCGCGAATATAAGGACCACCCCGGATACTGCCCCCTCGGTTCACACGAATCCCGGCCCGGCCTACACCTGCGCCAGGATCACCACGTAGTTCTCCCCACATTTCTTGGCGCACTTGGGACACGTCGTGTAGAAGAAGTAGAGCTTCTTAAGACGCCGCCCTTCCCTCTCGACGTATGCCTTCATCTCCTCAATCCACGTCCCCATCTCCTTGTACGGTCCCTCGAACACCTTGCTGAGAAACATCCCCGAGATCGTGGCCATCTCCGCCCCGGGGACCTCCCCGCTGACCTCGATGTAGACATCGGCGCCCCACCGGGAGGTCTGGTCCGAGAGAACCAGGGGGCTCTCCGGGCTCACGCCGGCCGCCTCAATAGCCCGGAGATTGCGGGTCATCACCGGTCCGAAGTTCACTGGAATACCCAAAACACTCCTCACCCGGTCCTTCACGAAGCGTCTGTCCCGCCAGTGGAGTTCCTCCTCGTCCCACGGCGCGGGATCGAACCGCGGACAGCATTCAGCAGATCTCTCTGTGCTCATCTCCATTCCTCCTGCCTGGTCTCATCAGGCCTCGTCCCGCAGCACCTTGATAAGAGCGGCCACGTCCTGGTCGCCGAGGCCCGCGTCCATACCGCTTCGGAAGGTCCCGGCGACATAACTCGGGAAGCCAAGATCGATCCCGGTATCAAGGGCGTGCTGCAGCTGCATTTCCGCCCCATCAGCGCCGGTCTGCAGCGGCCCCTGTGTCTCACCATACCGTTCGGCCTCGATCCTCTCCAACAGGTCCTCCACAGCTCCAACCACCGTCGCCATATCTGCTTCTCTCAGCCGGTTGGCGAAGAAGCTGATGGACAGCCCCTCGACCTCACAGACCTGCGCGCCGTGAAGCGCGCCCAGCAGGGCTCCATAGAGGACCGAGCCCATGGCCACACCATAAGCATTGGGCGCCCCGACCTGGTCGCCCAGATAGGTCGTGTTGCCCGCCAGGGACCGCAGCACAGGCTCGCAGCGCCGGAAGGTCGCCTCCGCACCGGCCACCAGGATGGTCGCATCTGCGCTCCCAATCGCCGCCGGGTAGACCATGATCTCGCCCTCGAGGTACTCCGCCCCGTTGTCACGCGCCCAACCCTCGCCCTCCCGAGCTTGCTGCGGCATACCGCCACCCAGCTGCAGCACCACCCGGCCGGACAGATGCGGTCTGACGCCGGCTGCCAACAGCAGAGCTCTAGCCACCTCGTGGTCCCTGAGGCAGACGAGGACGACGGGGCTCGCGGCAACGCCGGAGGCCAGGTCGGGTGCCAGAGCAGCACCCTCTCTCACCAGCGGTTCGGCCTTCGATTTCGTGCGGTTCCAGACTGTCACCTCGTGCCCACCCCTCACCAGGGCCCGGGCGAGGGCGGAGCCCATCGCACCCAGCCCCACAACGGTCACGTCGCTCATCCCTATCCTCCCTTTGCCCGCGTCTAACCGAGAGCAGCGGCTTCTTTGCCGCAACCCGTTATCACACCCCCGGGGCTCGCCTCCCCGGCACCACCCACCGCTTGTTCAACGAACGTACCGTCGCGCAGCCCGCAGCCGTCTCAGCGGGTCCGCCGCGACCAACTCTATCATCTCCTGACGAATGTCGGCCCCGACCAGACCCGGCGTCATTGAGCCCCCTGACTCCCCCCGGTGGGCTGCTGCCTCGCCCTCTCCCACGCCTACCTGAGAAAGGCGTCCCTCACACCCTAACCGGCCCCTTGCACGAACCCAAGAATCGGGGGAGAATAGGAACCGTGACGACACCGATCCATCTCTATGACGGGCCGGACCCCATGCGCGATTATCCTGCTGCGGGGGGTTCTGTCAAATCGCCCGCTTGGTGCCATCGCGCACCGCGGGCCAGATCGCGGCCCATCTCCGTGTTGCGGCGCGGGACCCGCCCGGCACCAGCCAGTCCCCCGGCGTATCGGGCCTCATTACATCCTGCCGCTGCCTTCCCGGGGAACAGCCGCTGGACATACCCCACACGCAGACTCACAGGAACCAACCAGGATGCCGCATCGACCCAAGGAAAGAGCCCGGTAGCCCGTCTCTCGCCGCTGATCGCTCCGCGCTGGGGGTCAAGGCGCCAGACCACGGAAGGAGGGACAGGCTGGGCGGGAGAACACGGTTTTAGCGGGTGAAGCTCCGACCCTCCCCTCAAGCTCACACACCCTATGCAGCTTCCTCATACCCCCGATACCAAGCGCCTCACAGCCGTCCTGTTTCTGAGCATGGTGTTGGTGGGAATGACTCAGCTTGCTATCCCCTTGCACGCATTGCGGCTCGGGGCCTCCCCGGGCAGTCTCGGCATCCTCATCGGCGCTCTCGGTGTGGGGGCCATGCTCCTGTCGATCTCCAGCAGTGCGTTGTCAGCCTACCTCGGGTTTCGGACCCTGATCTTCGTCTCTTTCCTGCTATGGATAGGTGCCGGCGCCGTCAGCTTCCTGGGTCCCGCCCTGTCGTGGCTGGTGGGATCTCAGTTTCTCATCGGCCTGGCAGACGTGTTCCTATGGGTGGCGGCCATAACCTACCTGACGGAGCTGGCGCCCGCCGGGAAGCAAGCTGCGGTCCAGAGCTGGAGCAGTGGCATCATGGGAGTAGGGGCGGCGGTCGGCCCAGTGGTGGGCGGCTACGTCGGGCAGGCCGCAGGCTTTCGGAGCGTCTTCGTGGTGACTATCGCCTTGGCCATCCTGGGACTGGTTCTCTGCCACCGCCTGCCGGCGCCCCAACACCCGAAGGAGCGCGGCCCCTTGATGAGACACGTCATCGTCTCCCACTTCGACGCCGTCAAGCTAATCCGGACCAACGGCCCGGCCCGGCTGGCCGCCCTGCTCACCCTCCTGGGCACCATGAGCTGGGTGACCGTGGGGCCGTCTTTCTACATCGCATACTTGAATCAACTCGGGGTATCGGCCGACGTCATCGGCCTATTGACGACCCTCCGGGCCGGAGCCGGCACTCTGGGAAGGTTCGGTTTCGCTCTCTTCGCCACCCGTATAGGGGTGCTGGTGGCCACCTTCTCGAGCTTCGCCGTTGGCGGATTGGCTCTGGCAGCAACCCCCTTCCTGACGGCTGTGCCGCTGCTGGCACTGGTGGGGTCGCTGGGAGAGGCGGCCGATCGATTGCGCATCCCCGGGATCCAGACCATTGTCGCTGACGGCACCGATACCAGAAACCGGGCCCTGTCGTTCTCCCTCATCAGCTTCTCCTGGGCTCTGGGGACCACGGTGATGCCCCCAATCCTCGGCGTGATCGCTGACAGGGTGTCCCTGTCCGCTGCCTTCCTCGTCCCGGGATCCCTTGTTGCCCTCGTGGCCCTCGTCTTCTACCTGTCGAACCGGCTCAGAAACTCAGAGCCAGGGCAAGTCTGATCGTGCGAACCTGCGTCAGCCTCCAGCCCCCATACCGCCACCCAGAAACCTCTTCCATCCCCTCGTTACCAGCAACGCGACCGTGGACGAGCTCCGTGGCAGCGGTGATGCACCTGGAACGAGAGGTAGAGATCCCTCGCTGACCCTCGGGATGACCGAAGCGGGCTGCCCAGGATGAAACCCGCTCACGTTCCGGCTCCGGCCGGGCAGCCTCCTACGGCTCCAAGATCAACGTGTCCACGGTTTCTGCCAACACAGTCTCACGGTCAAACACCATGGGGTGATACTCCCCCGCGAAAAAGCCCGGGATACCATCATCGTAGTGGGGGCTGGCCGGATGACCCGATTGACCCGGAACCAGATGTCCTAGCGACTTGTTCCAGTCGTGCAAGTCGGCGATGAAGCGGAAAGGCGGTCCCACGATTCGAATCTCGCTCAGCCCATGCCGGCTCCCACCACTGGCCCACACGGTGTCGCCGTCGCCGCCAATGGGATAGGGCCCGCGCTCGAAGACCCGGTCCAGCGGTTTGACACTGCCCAGGGGATGATCAAAGGTCAGTTTGTGGATCTTCCCCCAGGCCCAATCGCCCATCTCAGGGCCGCACAACTCCTTCAGAACCTCCACCGTCTCCCGCATCGCCTGGCAAACCAGCTCCCTCCGGCTGCGCCCGTCCCCCGTCTCCCACCAGGGCGACTCCGGATCTCTCACGGTCCGCAACAGCCACTCGCGGCAGCGCTCGCCAAACATGCTCCCCTCAGCCAGGATCGGCGTCGGCCCCTGGCCCGCGTACCGGACCGCCAGCTCACCCAGCCTGGGCTCCATCAGGACGAAGATCAGGCGCCGCACGAAGACCTCGTAGACAGCGGCGCGCGGACCCTCGGGCGAGATCTCCCCATCCCACCCCCGAAACAGCTCGAAGATGGCGCCCAGCTGCGGGTCGTCGGGCGAGACATCCTCCAACCCCCGCATCGTCTCCCGAGCCAGAATCGAGACCTGGTCCAGGTGCATCTCCTGCACGTCGTCCAAGTTCAATACCGGTCTTGCCTCGATCAGCTCCACAATCCTCCGGGCCCGACTCCCGGTGACGAAGTCGGAGCCGAGCAGATGGGGGTACCCCTCGTCGACGACGCGGTTGTTGGCCGTGGCCACGTAGCCGGCCGGGGGGTTGTACAGATGCGGTAGTTCCTCGAACGGGATGTAGTCGATCCACTCATACTCCCCCGTCCAGCCCGGCACCGGCACGCTCCCATCACCTTTGGCGCGGATGGGGATCCGCCCGGCCAGACTGTAGGCGATGTTCCCTTCCCGGTCAGCGGACACCACGTTCTGGTTCGGACACAGCCAACCGCGCAACGCGTCCCGGAAAGCCTCGCACGAACTGGCCCGGTTCATAGCGAGGAGCGTGCCCAGGGTCGTCGTGCCCTCCAGCGCGGTCCAGCGCAAAGCGAGCGGCGATTCCATTCCCTCACCTTCAATCAAGCCATTGATGATCGGGCCGTGATGGGTGACGATCACGGGCTCCACCACCGATTCGGCCCCTTTCACCTCGATCTCCTCCCGGATCACCTCAGCCGGTAGCCATTCTCCTCTGAACTCACACTCGGTGCCCCCTCCGGGCGTCTGGCGCAGGTGCTCCATGTACAGATCCTGAACGTCGGCGAAACCATTGGTGAAGCCCCAGGCTACGTCCTCATTGTGCCCGCTGATCACCAGAGGCAACCCGGGGAAGGAGATGCCCGTCACATGGAGGCCCCCCGCCGACAGATGGTTTTCGAAGAAGATGGCCGGCGCACTCATCCCCAGGTGCATATCGTTCGCCAGAATCGGCGTGCCGGTGGCCGTGCGACTGCCGGAGAGCACCCAGCTGTTGCTGCCAACACCCTCGCGGGCGCCGGGCCCGGTCAAGTCCCGGGAGCGGACAGCGCGCTCCAGAGCGTCGCTGCCGATGCAGGAGTAATCGACCCCAGGCGGCACGATGCGCACCCAGTCCTCAGAGACGGTGGGCTCCAGGCGGTCGGCTGCCTCCTCACCCACTCGGGCCACCAGGCGCGCCCGCAGGATCTCCGTCTCCCAGTTGACGCTCAGCGTCCAGGACATCATCTTGACCCAGGACAGCGAGTCCGCCAGAATCCAGGGTTCGGGCTGGTAGGTGAGCAGGCGGCACTCCAGGGGCAGGGGCTCCGTCGCCAGGTAACTGTTCACCCCGGCGGCGTAGGCTTCCAGCAGGGAGCGCGACTCCGCATCGAGGGAACCCACCTCCCCCTCAGTCACACGGCGCATAGTCAGCGTCCGCATCCAGCGGTCCACTGGCACCGCCCTCGGCCCCAGGATCTCCGACAGCCGGCCGGCCACCAGCCGCCGGTTGAAGTCCATCTGCCAGAACCGCTCCTGGGCGTGGACGAAGCCCTGCGCCGTGATCACATCCTCCGTCGTCTCACCGTAGATGTGCGGCACGCCCCAGCGGTCCCGCAGAACCTCCACCGGCGCCGAGAGGCCTTCAGCCTGGAGCTTCCCCCTTATGCGCGGTCTGGGCTGGCGCAGAAGCCAATGGACTCCAAGCGCCGCCAGGCTGCGGACGGCTTCGTACATGGACGCGAGCGACTGTCTCAGGTTGGCCATACGGGCTCCTCCTCAGGTCTGAGTGGCGGCGATCTACGGTGAACCGAGCGCATTTACGGCGGCGTGTCCCGCCAGAACTGCTGCGCCTCGGCCGCCAGCTCGATGTCCCGGACGAAAGCGCGGATGGGCTTGGTGATGAGCGCCGCGTTGTCGTAATACTCCTCGGGCCAGTGCCCCACGTGACAGGTCCTGCCGCTCTCGTACTCGATCTCATACCACCTGTGGCCGCCGCCTATGGGCAACTCATCGGGCCCGGTCCTTACGATCTGCCGGCAGTCGACGGCGCCCAAGGTGTCGAACAACGCCTGGACGCTGCCCGGTGTCGGGTCGATCTCCCAGACGCCGCGGTTTATCGGGCCGCCCTCCGCGGCGACGCGTTCAAACCGGATACCGTCCACGGTGATGGTGTATCGCTCGGCGTAGCGATCGGGGACGGGCCCGGAGTCGTCTACATAGGTCACTCTCGTGACCGTCCCCGGGCCAGGTGCGCGCCAAGCGGAGTGAGACGCGCAGCCGTAGAAGAAGACAAAGGAGAGAACGAACAAGGAGAAGCTTCTGGATAGCATCGTCTGACCGCCAGCTGCTCGCCCCCTTCACCACAGTCGGAAGAGGCGATGCTTGCAGCCACTGGCGTTGTCGACCGAGTGTCAAGCGGCAGTCAACCGAGATGGTGTCGTCCTGCCGCGGGTCCGGCTGCCCCTTGAGGTCAGGCATCTGAGCGACCGGGCTGCCATCCGACCTGCTGCTGCCAGGTGTGAGCTTGCACCATGATCTCCCAGATGAACGATGCTTTGCCCTCCGCGTAGCTCCCCCGGTCATCCCGATACTCCTCCGCCAGACGGTACTTGACGGCCCCGTAGGCCCTGGCATCATCCTCGTGCGCGCGCAGATAATCCCGAAACAGGAGCGCGCCCTGCTCGGACCAACTGCCCCCGCGGCGCACGTGAATGTGCGTCCTCCGATCCCCTGGCATCTCGCGGAAGTACCGCTTGCTCAAGTCCGGATTCGCTGCACGAAAGACGAACCCGGCCTTTTCCAGAGGAACCCGATATCTATGGAGCGATTCGAGAGTGGTGACGGAGATCTGCACATCGATGATCGGTTTGGCGGCCAGCCCCGGGACGGCCGTGGAGCCAATGTGGTCGATCCGCAGGGCGATCTCGCCCAGAGCCCCCCGCAACGCCGTCCCCAAGGCCCGGAACCGCTCCGGCCAGCGGGGATCGTACGGCACCACGAAGATCGGATCGCTCATTCGCCTCCCCCGGGCCCGGCTGATGGCCCCGTCCCCCAGATCATTGGCAGGCTGCCCTCATATCCACCCCTCGAGAGCCGTCTCCCGTCGTATCCCGCCTGGTATTGCCCGGCCAACGGTGGAGACTATTCTACCCCCCGACGGCGGGGCCGGCAAGACAGAGCTGCGGCAGAGAACAGGACCCTGCCAGCGACTCCCCGCCGAGCTCGCCGTCGACGCGGCCCCCTCACGACAGCGGTCCGATCCCAGGAGCAACGTCCCGCAGGCTGATTCGCCCCCCCCTCGGCCGCAAAATGTGGTATAATACTATGGGAGGCAGGGGGCGTTGCGCTAGTGGGGGCCGAGCCCGGCCCATCCTTAGCCAGCCAGACGTACGCAGCTGGATTGGAGCGCTGGGGTCGAGAAGCTGGGGGCACCGCCGCGACGCCACGGGACGAAGGGCACGGGCCAGCGCCGCACAGCTCGTGACCGGTCGGACCACGGAGCGATGGCCAGGAGCGATAGCCAGGATCTGGACAGATGGCACGCCGCCTGAGCGTGACTGGATGATGGCCGAGCGCCAACCACGCCAGGCAGCGCCGATATAATGGAAGGTGCTATAGCGAGGGAGGTGAGAGCGATGAACGTCTATCCACGGACACAATTCGATCGCGACCTGCTGCTGGCTGGCGCCGACCTGGAAGCCGTGCTGGCAGAGCGCGAAAAAGAGAAGCCTGAGCGCAACGAACGCACCCAGGCCCGCCTGCGCCCGGACACGGTGGCGCGCCTGGGGTATCTGCTCCCAGCACAGGACGAGGATCACGAAGGATTGGCGCAGTTCTCCGCTTGAACCGCGCCGTGCTCATCCTCGTCTAGGCCTGGCGGTCCAGGCCAGGCAGAAACCGGCCTGGACCGTCCAGAGCGTCTGCGCTTATCCTCCCGGCCCAGCCCCTACACCCCGGTCATCCGCCTGGCGCGACCGTCCCCTCCCGCCAACCCACACCAACCCGGGGGCGGTAGAGCAGAGGTCGTCAGGCCATCACCCGTCACGGCCTAGCACCCGGTGGGACCCCGGGTCTAGGCCCCCTCCGCCGGCTCGATCACGAAGACCCCAGCACAGCTCGAGATCTGCTCGTAGTTGACCCTCAGGCCAACGCTCATCAGGGCCTCCGCCGCTACATCGGCCGCCCAGTAGTACTCCTCCTCATCCCACAGCGTCTCCCACCTGCGGCGGGCTAACTCGCGCGCCGCGACCGTCGGGAACGTCACGTCACCAATGACGATGCGTCCCCCCGCGGCGAGGTGCTGCTCCGATAGCCTCCGCAACAGCGTCACCTTCTCCGAGAGCTCGAACTCGTGAAGCACGTACGCCGACACGATGCGCTCAAAACGACACGCCAGCTCCGGCGGCCACTTCCCCAGCAAGTCCGCCCGAACCAGGACAGCCCGCTCCAGCCTCTCCCGCGCCCTGGCCAGCATCTCAGCCGAGAAGTCGATGCCCCAGACATTGCAGCCCAGAGCGGCGAACCGGGCCGCCAGCTTCCCCGTGCCGATGCCCAGGTCCAGCACGTCCATGCCCGGCTCCGGCTCCGCGGCCTCCATCACCACGTCCAGGACGCGGGCGTATCCACCGAACGGGAAACCTTCGTCCTTCTCCGTCGACGCATCGTAGTGCTCGGCCCAATCGTCGAAGAGCTGCACACGACCTTCGTTCCGATCCATGTCCCTCTTAGTTCGGCAGCCGGGGAGAACCTCGACCATCTCCCTACCCAAGCCACACCCGGCGCAAGCTTGGGAGGCACTGCTATCGAGGTTCGACATGTCACAGCAGCATCGCCGCACGTCCAAACTCACCGTAACCGAAGTACCCATACCAGTGGACGGCCCCCAGCTCGCACGCCTCTGCGACGGAGAGCCTGCCCGCCGCTAGACTGACTCTCTGCGTCTCTATGTCCAGGTGTCCACGTCCCACCTCCCTCGACCGAGCCGCTACCCTAAGATGTCCGAATTCGTCGGCGACGCTTGGACGCCCAAGTCCGGATCTACTAAGAGAACAGACCACAAGCCCCAAAGGTTTCAGAAGGCTGGTCGTAATCATACTACCGAAAACCGATAGGCCTGGGATTCCGAGAGATGAAGCTAACTCTCTCGAGAGCAACCACTGCAGGGGCTGAGGCTGGAGCAACTGGCTCTTGGAGTTCGACCCTGGGCCCTTAGACCCTCTGTCCTCGTGAGGGTTACAGTTCTCCGTCGAGAACCTGTTCTGCCTCTGCGAGAATCGGCCTTCGTTCAACAGACCCAAGCTCTGGACTCCAACGATATGAGTAGGGGATGCCTATCTCAGTGCGTCTTCCAATGCAGTCGCCTTCTCGACGAGTTGCGTGAAGTCGTTCGCGAACCTGGCAGCTGGAGCACCGTCCACAACGTCGTGGTCGAAGGAGATCGTAAGATGCAAGTAGTCTCTGACCCTGATGTGACCATCGTACACCCCTGGTTTCTGGGCAATCCCCCCGACGGTCAGGCCCAGCGTGTGGGTTGGAAGAAAGCCGATGCCCCAGCCCCCCCTCGCGCCAAACATACCCACCGATGTGACCACGACGGTTCCTTGAAGGTGTTTGAACCAATGCGGATTCTTCTTCACTGCGCAGAAGAAGAGAAACCGACCAGAACGCGGAACTCGGGAGGCCAGAGCGAGCAGCGAACGGTGTTGCTCGCTCCCTCGGGAGTTCGCCTGAACCGATCTGATCTCATGACTGATATCGCACACGGTCCGGCGGTCCGCGTTTCGGATGATGTGCGGTTGGGCAACAGCTCCTGGCTGAGGCTCGATCATCGTCACAACATCGACATCGTGGAAGACGACCAGGCGACCCCGCCAATCCCGGTATGCCTGAACCTTGGGATGGGAGGCGACAGCCCGGGCGAGGCTGGAAACGATGAACGCCGTGAAGGACAGCTTGACACCGTCTCCCGTCGCAAGAAGACGCCGAAGCTCGCGAGCTTTGGTCACGTCCGCCTCGACGAGACCGTGGATGACGTGCCGCCCCGACCCCAGGTAACCGGCGTCCACGACGACGGCCCTCTCTCGCGGAAACGGTAGGACTTCAAAGCGACTCATTGGCACGTCCCAGGCAGTGGGTCAACATCGGATTAGGCCACCAGTGGTAAGATCCGGCCGAGAACTCCACCTCACTGTGGCGCCGCTCCGCACAGTGCCCTGGTGAAAGGGCAAACGGCCAGCGCCGAGTTCTCGCACTCCCCTGTCGTGAGCGGAAAGAGTCCGCCTCGACGTGCTTCGCCTGGGATTTCGCCCCCGACCTCCATACGCTAAGCCTCCAACGCTGCGGCCCGACATCCGGCGCCGGGACAGGAATATGGCTCGCCTCGTCGCTCTTGACGCGCCTAGGGACAACGAAGGTCGCTGTCGCGGCGGAAGGCAGATGGTCCGCCACGGTGGGCAACCTCGCGAACCAGGGACTCAGCCTTCGACTTGGTGCCCTTCCAGACCTAGACACCGTGTCCATGTGTCATAACGGCCCGCGGCAGAGCGGGACCCATCGGCCCCAGCCGCACTACGGTGACGTCACTCATCGGGGTTCTCCCTGTCCAGGCACCCGCCGGTCACCGGGCTTGATGCGCCTGATGACACCACCCGCCGATGCCCCACACATCGAGATGCGCGTCAGTGGGGCGACCGTGCCAACGGTAGCCCCCCACCAATGTCGGAACCGACCCCGGCCGGACTTGCGCGTGTACCGGGGCCTCTAGTGGTGGACACGAAAACGAGTTTCGTCGCCGGTCATCACCGTAGGCAGACCGCTCGCCGGCAGCCGACTGAAGGCAGAGCAGCTCAGGACCAAAGAAGCTGCTGCTCATTTTCCTTCCGCTTCGCGGCTTCGCCACACGTCAGGATGCCAGACGCACGGGATGAACCCATGGTATCTCCGATCCTCCGCATAGGGATCCGCAAACAGACCCGCCTCCACCAGCTGACCGTTGGCGGCGCCGAAGATGTAGTGCCAGATCTGCGTGAAGGTCTCCGCGAAGTCGACCCCAAACCGCATCGGCGTGATCTCGGAGAGCTCTTCCTTGAGCTCATCGTAGCCCGAACCCATCCATCCCTCGAGGACACATTCCCCGATACCGCGCAGTTCGTCCACCAGCGGCCGATCAGCCGGCGTGAACACCGGAATCGTCGCCCGGTACCGTTCCCCCTCCTGCGTCGCGTAGTCGAGCTCCACCAGGAGTTCCATGAGAGGCCCCGCATCCTCCACCCTTAGCCCCGACGTCTCCACCAGCTCGTCGACGGTCTTCGCCCCTTCCCGCAGGGCCAGCGTCAGCCGCCCCGCGTGCCCCATCATGCGGTTTAGCGCCTGCTGCGCCGGGCCTACCAGCTTCGCTGCCATCGATGCCGGCATCTCCGCCTCGGCCAGGTGCAACTCCAGCCTCCAGATCGCGTCGGGAAGCGCATGCCGTGGCCGCGAGAAATGGTCCCCGAAGGACGTGACGACCACATCGGGCAGGTACTCATTGTGACTGCCCCAGTAGATCGCTCTCAACGAGAGCTCGGCCCTCTCCTGAGCCCAAGGGATATAGCCATCCTCGGGAGCCGTCGCCGCGTACCCTCTCTCGGCAGCCAGAGCTAGGCCATCCCAGTCCAGCGAGAAACAGCCCAAGAGAATGAACGCCGCTGCCCCGGCATCGACTCCCTCCACGTCGTACCGGCCCAGAGCGCTTTCGATCTCATCGCGCCGCGCCAGCACATCGGCAGCCAGGGAGCGCGCCGACTGCTCCCCGACCCTCCGGACGATCCCTGCGTCGGCTTTGGTGAGCAGCGTGAAACTGAGCACGTACTGCTCGCCCTCGCGCCGGATCAGTCCCAGGTCCTCCAGATCCTGATGGGAGACCCCGGAGCTTCCCAGAGCCGGTCCGATGAACTCCGGCCGGCGCGGGGACTCAGCGATATCCAGCAGCAACTTCTGCACTTCGAACTGGCTCATCACGAAGGAGAAGGAGGGCTGTGATTCGATCTCCGTCTCCGTCCCGATGATCCCATACCTCAGCAGGTTTCCCCTCATTGAACCACCTCCGTTCTCCATCCCAGGGCCCAGCAGCCCCCTCAGCGATTACAGCGCCGTCGCCGTCCTCACCCTCAACCGCCATTGTATTCGCTTCCGTCGCCCACGCAACCTCCAACGGCACCCCCAATGGTGCCTTGCACTTGCAAAGTGCGTGGCACCTGGCTCCCCTAATTGCCACCGTAGGCCCTGGAGTCGACGGCCTTACATCCAGGTGCAACGCACCTGGGAGGTGCGTCGCACCGAGACCGATGCTGGGTTGTGTTTCCCGAGTGCGACCCACCGGAAAGCCAACCACCCCCACCACCACAATCCCTCCCACCCGACAGCCGCCAACCTCCACACCCCCTTGACGTCTCACCCCACCTGCCGTATAGTAAGGCTCCAGCAGCGGCAAACCACAGGCTCACCTCGACCGAGTCACCGATCGCTGACTCTCCAACTACTACAGAACCAGGAGGCTCTATGGAACTCAAAACCCTACTCTTCGAAAAAGCAGGCAAGCACAACACAGAGCCCACGCTCCAGATCGTCCGCGAGCGGGCCCTGGAGCTGGGGATCACCCAGGTCGTCCTGGCCACCAACCACGGTTTCACCGCCCGCGAGGCGCACCGCATTCTCGCGCCAGAGTCCATCGACATCCTGGCCGTGCAGATCTCCTACGCCTACGAATCCGAAGGTTGGGTCATGTCCCCGGAGGAGAGATCCAAACTGGAGGCGCTGGGCGTCCCAGTCTACGCCGGCATCCATGCGTTCGGCGGCGTCGGCCTCGCCTTCTGCGAGGAACACGGCGGTTGGACCGTGGGGAGGGCCGTGCGTGACACCCTCTACCGCTTCTCGCAGGGGATGAAAGTGGCCGTTGAGTGTCTGCTGATGGCCGCCGACGCCGGATGGGTCGACGTCGATCAGGAGGCCATCGCCATCGGCGGCACCGGCGAAGGGGCCGACACCGCCATCGTCTGCAAGCCTAGCTACACCAGCACCTTCCACCAGTTAGAGATCCGAGAGGTGCTCGCCAAACCACGCATCCCGTGATCCAGCCGGGCGCCACGAGGGGTCCCAGCCGGCCTGAGACCCCTCTGGCCCCTAGTCCTACAACCGCACATGGGCTATCAGAGCTTCTTGGACGGCCCAGAAGCGCTCATGAACGGATTGTTTCTGGTAGAAGTGACCGAGATTCCTCGTCGCTCGCGCTCGTACTAAGAAAGCGTAATCGCTGTGTGAGAATTGAGCTGCAATCGAAGACGACAGTGCTAACGATGACGCCCCCTCACCCTAACCCTCTCCCCTGAGGGGAGAGGGGATACGGCGGTGCAGCCCCCCGGGCCCGGCGCGGTTCTTCCATTCAGAGTGGTGCCCGGCTTGAACGTCCAAGCTAGGGGCCGTGGATGTTCTCGGAATGACACATGCGGTTGTCGGACTAGGCTGTACCTCCCCCGATCAGCTCGACCGCCCGGCGAACACGGTCACGGGACCTCTCCGTCAGATCGATGCCGTCCCGCCACCGTGCAGCACCCCCAGGCGCCCCCTCACATAGTCGACCACCGTCTCAATTGCCTCCAAGCGCTGGCAGTCGCGGAACATCTCGTGCTCCGTCTCCTCGAACCACACGATCCGCTTCTCATCACCCGGGGTGGAGACGCTCTCGGCAATGATCCGCGCGCTTTCGGGGGCCACCGTCGAGTCAGCTTGACTCTGCATGATCAGCATCGGTACGTCGATCTCCGGCAAGCGTCCGCGCGTCACCGCGCTGAACTCCAGCAGCTCGCCGATGGCATCGATGGGCGCCCACGCGTAGTTGGTGTCGTAGGCCGCTAGCCTGGGATCGGCGTACTTCGGGGGCATCTTCCATCTGCTCACCAGACGCTCCACCAGCGGTCGCAGAAACGAAAACGGTTTCCCTGGAGCCAAGGGCGACGTCAGTTGGATGGCGGGGCAGGCGACCACGAGGCTGTCGATCCTTCGCTCACCATCCCTGCCCCCTTCGCCCCCCACATTGGCAGCCAACGTGAGGGCCACCAGCCCTCCCATGCTATGCCCAAAGACGATAACCCGATCCACCTCGGACAGCAGATCCTCCAGCGCCGCCTCCCCGTCGGCTACCCAATCGCGCCAAGCAACCCCTCGCAGGGCCTCCGGCGATTCCGCCCCGTGGCCCCGGAGCAGCGGGATGCGCGTGGGCACCCCCAGGGCCCCCACCGCCGCCTCGACCCCGGATACACAGTCCAGACTGGCCGTGAAGCCGTGAACGACAAGGAATCCCAACCGCTGCTTGGCCATGTCCCCCCTTTGACACCCCTCACCTTCTGCCGTGATCCGGTCCACCAGCGCCCTTCTTCCAGCTCCCGTCCGTGGACACATACGACGTTCGCTGTCCCGCCTGCCACCAACCGCCGGCAGGTGACGCACCGTGCCCCTTCACCTGGAATGCGGTCAATTGTATCCGCGTGTGGCAGACACACAAGCCTTCTGTCCAAGATGTCGAGGAACGGGTCTGAAATCGGCAATTCGAGATCTGGAAGAAGCTCCTCTCCAGGGCGCGCTGCGCGTCGCTCCGGACGGTTCTGTGTCTCTCTGTCCCCCGCCTCTCCCCATACCCTTGAGGCCATCGTTCTCGCCGTTAAGGTGACCAGCACTTCGGTCGAAATATGGCAGAACCGAATCCGACGGTTCCTTAAGCCAATCCGGGCGATCAAGCTACCCTGCCCAGTGCCGGTCGCCTTGGACACAGAAGAGTGATCGGTCCCTGCCATAACACCCCGCTTGCGCTCCCCAGGTTACGGGCTACCATTGAGCCCGCACAGTCAAGGATCAGCGAGTGCCACCCAGCTCATAAGCGCGCTCGCCGCAGAGACAATACAAGGAGACCAGCCATGGCCCACGAATGGGAGACCGACGCAGAGCACCCCGCCGAGTATCATAATGTTGAGGCTCAGCGCGGCCGCGAGTTCATCCTCCGCCTCACCACCGGCAGTGACGTATTCCTCGCCCTGCAGCAGTTCGCCAAGGACCACAACATCCGCTTCGCCAAGATCCACGCGGCTTTTATGGGCGGCCTGCAGCCCACCAGATTCCTGGTCTGGGCGCCGGACGCCGCCGACCCCGAAAACTGGCACCACGAAGAACCGCGCGTCGTGCACAACCTGACCATGCTCCTCTCTATGAGTGGCATCATCCACCCCAGGCCGGTCAAAGGCGGAGGCGATGAGCCGTTTCCGGCAATCCACTTCGTCGTCGGCGGTGCCTGGGACGCGCCCACCGTGGGCGGCCACCTGTTGGAAGGATCCATCGTCAAGGGTGTCTTGGAGATCTTCATCACCGAAATTACGGGCATCGACGTAATCTACCCCGAGGCGGTGGTGCTCGATCCCCACGCGGAGGAGTTCCCCGAGAACTGGTACGAAGAGACCGGCTAGCCGCCGGCCATCCATCGCCCCTCTCCCCATTGGTAAGCACCACTCCTCTCCCCGTGGGGGGAGAGGCCCAGCCCGGCGGTGCCGGGCCGTGAGGGGCGATCTCACCCCAACCATCTTGCCACCCACCCTCCTTCCGCTATAATACACCGGCTTTGCCAACCATCACCGTCGATCGCGCTTAGCCGCCCGCCCACGACGCGGGCTCCTTGGGAGAAGGTCTGATGCCATCTGTTTCACTGTCGGTCGCGCTCCATTCCAGCGCCGCCTACGTCAAGCGCGCCGTCCAGGGCTTTGCCATCGGCACCGCCGGCCTGATCCCTGGCGTCTCGGGAGGCACCCTGGCCCTCCTGCTGGGGATCTACGAGGAGCTGGTAGAGGCCATCCGGG
>SKQX01000129.1 GCA_007118795.1 Thermoflexales bacterium
CAGATAGAGGGGTGCCTGTGCCACATATAGACGACCCTCTTCCACGATCGGCCGCATCAAGCGCCAGAAAAGCGTGTAAAGCAGGGTCTTGATGTGTTCGCCGTCCACATCAGCATCAACCAGTATGGCCACACGACCATACCGCATGTCCTCCACCCCGAAATCACCTGCGACACCAGCGCCGAGGGCGGCTACAATAGCCTTCACCTCAGTGTTGCTCAGGGCTCGATCCAATCGCTTTTTCTCTACATTGAGGATCTTGCCACGCAGCGGTAAGATCGCATGATAGCGCCGATCCCGCGCCTGTTTGCATGATCCGCCGGCGCTGTCCCCCTCGACGATATACAGGGTGGTCTGCTCTACAGGCGTGCCCTTCGCCACATCTGCCAGCTTGCCCGGGAGCTCATCCACCTCCAGGGCCGAACGTCGCATCACCAGCTTGCGTGCCTTAGCCGCCGCCTGTCTTGCTCTAGATGCAGCGAGGCACTGCTGGACGATCCTCTTGCCCAGTGAGATCCGTCTACCCAGATGCGACAGCATCCCCTCGTAGACAATGGAATGGATCTGGCCCTGGATCTGATCGCTTCCGAGCTGCGTCTTGGTCTGACTGGTAAACTGCGGATCGTGCATACGGACGCTCAATACCGCGGTCAAACCAGCGCGAGTATCGGAGCCCACGATCCGGTCACCCTTCTTCAACAACCCGCGGCGCTGGTCGGCGAACACGTTGATCGCCTTGGTCAGACCGCCCATGAGCCCGGAGACGTGGCCACCGCCGTCAGGCGTTGGAATCGTGTTGACGAAGGACACAATCTCCGGGTAGTCACCATCGTGCCATTGGAACACAGCCTGGACCTGCAGGCCCGGGTCTCCGTCCTGTCCGTCGGCCACAGAGTGGCCGATCTCGATGGGAGGGTGGAGCACATCACGCCCGCGATTGAGGTGTTCAACGTACTCAGTCAGGCCACCCCTATAGCAGTACTGCCGTTCCCTTCCCTCAAAGCGCTCATCTACGACACGCGTGGTAAGACCGGGCACGAGAAAGGACACCATCTGCAGCCGCCGCGCCAGTGTGGCGAAGTCGAAGTCCACTTCGTCGAGAAACTCGTGGTTGGGCGTGAATTCTACCGCTGTGCCCGTCCCAATGCCGCGATCTTTGTTCTGCCGTACGGCCGTGACTTCACCGCGCACCCCCACCTGGCCGATGATCTCGTCTTCATGTGGCGCCAGGATGTTCACAGGAGTCACCGGCAGGCCCCGTTCGTGTCTCTGCTGATACCGAACCCCATCGCGGCGCACTGTCACCACGAGCCACTCAGAGAGGGCATTCGTAGCCTTGATCCCCACTCCGTGAAGACCACCCGACGTCGAGTAGCTGCCCTCCTCGAACTTGCCGCCCGCATGGAGCTCCGTAAAGGCGAGCTCCATGGTCGGCTTGTTCTTCTCCGGATGGATACCGACCGGAATCCCACGCCCGTTGTCGGTAATGGCGATGCTCCCGTCCTCTCTAATGATCACCTCTATGGTGTCGCAGTGGGCCATCAGTGCTTCATCAACGCTGTTGTCGATAACCTCGATGGCGAGATGATGCAGAGCTGTGTGGCCCCGGCCCCCTACGTACATTCCGGGCCTGCGCTGGATATTCTCCGGGTAGTCGAGGACCTTGATGTCTTCCTCGGTATAAGCCTGTTTCGCCATCAACTCTCCCCCAAACTGTCGTCAGGCCGGGCGCCCCAACCCATCACGTCACACACGGCGCCTCCCTGATCATTGAGCGGCTGTGAGACTGCGGCAGTATAGCACATATGTTCTAGCGGGTCAAACACGGCCACGGCCTTTAAGGGCCATATCATCCTCGCCGTTGAGGCGACCGGCAGTTCGAGGAAGATCCCGGAAAACCGAATCCGACGCTTCCTTAAGTCAACTCGGACCATCATGCTGCGCTCCCAAGTGCCGGTCACCTCGGCCACAGAAGAATGATGAGTCTCTGACGGCCTCTTGACCCTGTGACCGACTCAGCATGGCAGTCTTGTCGGCACGCTTGGCCCATCGAGATTCCACTCTGCACCAAGAGGTGACCTAGTTCACGTAGATCGGGCTGCTGAAGATCCAACCTCGACGCTGCAGCCGGTAACGGCGGTAGACTTCCACGCGATAGGGACCAGCGACGGCCGTGGTAAACTTGAGGTGACAGCCCTTGGAGCGCGCCACGACTGCGCCGTGACAGAGGAGACGGGTATCAGAAGGTTCCGGCGTTTGCACCTCAAGAACGACGGCACCGGTACGCACCAACTCGCCGCCCATCAGCGCTTCATTCGCCCCGCTGCGCGCGCGGAACCGGAAGCCGGACGTGGAGACAGGCAGGTCATAACCGACCCACGTCCTCCCAAGCCGGAATCCCTCATAAATCAACGCCTTGTCGTTGGCCGGATCCCCCGTGAATGGCCGAGATGTGAGAACGTGGGTGTTGACACAGCGAAACAGGTACTCATAAGGTAACACCTTTCTGGTCAAGGGTCCCAGCGAATAGGTCTTGCCGTGTGCATCAGCCCCGCCAATCACGGCGATCCGCCTTCCGGCTTCCAGCAGCTCATCCCACTGCCTCAGCGTGGCTCGGAAGGGGCCGCGGATGCCCAGGGTAGGAGAATAGGCGTGAACCAACGCGGCAACTCTGTTCCTTAGGAGCCCTTTGAACTCGGACATGTAGTTCCACAGTTCAATGCCCGTGTAACCTTCGACCTGCCAATCGGTCCAAGGGAAGGCTCCATCCGCTTTCCCAGGCATATGGTTTAGCTGTCGATGAATCGGGCTACCTAGCTCGAAGGGGTGGGCCAGATAGCAGAGACCGTCTCTGCGGTTCACCTCGTCCACCAGAGCCTGAGGGTCTGAAGCCATGGGGGCCAGCTCGCCCTCCGCCCGGTACGCCAGGAGGTGGTTTCCCGGGGGCCGCCGACGGACATCGTGGATTTCCTCCCCAACCAGGAGCAGGACTCCGCCGTAGTAACCCTCAACTCCATCGACCCAGAGGTTATGATCGGTGACGATCACAAAATCGAGCCCAGCGCGGGCTGCCGCCTCGGCCACGCCGGCGTGAAGACCCGCGCCATCGGAGTAACAGGTGTGCACGTGTGGATTACCCACGTACTCGTAGATGCTCACGTCAGCCCTTCCAACAACTCGTCAAGCTCATCGTAGTCGGAGAAGATCGCGTCGGCCAGGGACTGACCATCCTCGCGTCGACTGACACCTAGGAACAGCACCGCCTTCATCCCCACATTACGAGCGCCGCGCAGGTCCGTCTCCGGGAGATCGCCGATGTGAGCTGCTTCGGCCGGCGAGGCCTCGAGATCGGCCAGTGTCCGTAAGAAAGGTAGGGGCTGTGGCTTCGCGCTCCCTAACTCGTCAGAGAAAGTCAGAATCTCGAAGTGGGTTAGGAGCCCGTCGCGCCGCATCACCTCCCGAAGCACGCGCCCCGGAGTGAGCCCCGTATCGGAGATGAGCCCCAGGCGATAGCGCTCGGCCATCCCGGGGAGCACATCCCTCACGCCCGGAACGGGCCTCGGCTTGTCAGTCTCCAGGTAAACGCTCTCGATGGATCTGCCCAGCTGTCGTTTCGCCTCCTCGGGAAGAGAAGCCCCTACATATCCGAGGACCTCTTCCAGGGCGCTCTTCGTGGAGAGAGAGCGCTGTTCCTCCCTCCAAACCTGGTCCCAGACTGACATCGCGTGGCTGAAGCCTGCTTCCAGCACGGCGGGGGCACGAGACTCCCCGTGTCGCTCGAGCACATCGCTCACCAAGCCGAGCCGCTCATCACGGGCATCGGCGTTCTGGTACAGCGTACCCCAGAAATCGAACGTCACCGCTCGCACCACCTGTCCCTCTCTTTCGTTCGCTAGCGCGACTTGCACCCATACTGAAACGGCGCCAGAGCCTGAGAATCATCGATGGGAATCACCGCCTTGATGGTCATACCCGCCTCTAGGCGGGTATGCTTGTCGGGGATCCACTCTTCCCTTCCGTTGGTACAGTGTGCCAGAAGGCATCCCGCTGGCAAATCAAGATCCCCAACTTCCTTTCCCTCAAAGTCCGAACCGGGTTCAATTTCCAGCTCAACAGAGGTTACCCTCCCCTGCAGCAGCCCCTCGATATCCACGCCCCTTTTTATCAGCTTCCTGGTGAAGATATTCCACTCCTGAAGGCGGGCCGCGAGAACCGCCGCAACGATGCAGGCACACATAGCCGGCACGAGCACATTCCCGTCGCCTGTCAACTCATAGACCATAACGCTGGAGAACAGGGGAGCGTGAGCAGCGCCAGCGAAGACCGCGGCCAAGCCCACGATGGCGTAAGAATGGGCCGGCCCAGTCGCCGTGGGAAAGAACGCGTTGACCATCCCACCGTAGCCCCCCCCCATCATAGCACCCACGAATATCGCCGGACCGAAGACTCCCCCCGACCCACCGCTGCCCAGCGTGAAAGAGGTAGCAAGGATCTTACCCGCCATCAGGGCAAGCACCAGCCGTAGCGGGAGCTGCCCCTGAAGCGCTTGGCTCACCGTCGGGTAGCCCGTAGCCTGGATCTGCGGGTAGGCCAGAGCCACCATGCCCAATAGCAGCCCGCCGAGCGGGGCCCGCAGGGCTCGTTGGGACAACACCTGCTTGAAGAGATACTCCATTCCAAACAGGGCGTTGCTGTAGATCAACGCCAACCCGGCAGCGGCGATCCCCAGGCCAACGTAGAATACGAGTTCCCAGTAACTTAGGAGCTCAAAGATATGGATGTGGAAGATGGGTGAGGTCCGGCCAAGAGCCACGTTTCCCACCGCCGTGCCAACCACCGCGGCCACCCCAATGGACGCCAGACTCCACAACTCGATCCTCTTCAGCAGCACCTCCACGCCAAAGATGATCCCCGCCAAAGGAGCGTTGAATGTTCCCCCAATGCCCGCCGCTGCTCCAGCTGTCAGAAGGATCTTCATCTGCTCAGTTGGAAGCTCGAGGCACCTCGCCACGTTGGAACCAAGTGTCGAACCGATCTCCACAATCGGTCCCAGGCGACCGGCCGATCCTCCGGAGCCGATGCAGATAGCCGATGCCAGCGCCGTCAGGGGAGCCAGGCGGAACCGGATCGCGCCCCCCCGTAAACCGATCGCCTGTATGACGTGCGGGACACCCTGCCCGTACACTTCTCGGGCCCCATAGGTAACAATCGGGCCGACCAGAAGCCCGCCGATGGCGGGAGCAACTAACCGGTATGGCCAGGGTAGCGCGCCCACACTGTCAAGAAACACCGCGATCGATGAGGCGCCGAAGAACAGATACTTAACGCCGAGTATCAGGTAAGCGAACCCGGCCGCTGCCAGACCACCCAACACTCCGACAACACCGCCCAATATGATCATCCTGGGTACGTACGGCTTTGCGAGGCGCCGATACAACGCCACGAGCCTGGCTATCAACTCAGGCTCCAATGCGAGATTCTCCGCGACCGGTGGTGCGATTTGCCTCGCCGTTCGACCTTAGTGACGAACTCCACACAAGCCTCACAGACAACCTATACGATCGAGCCGTTGCTCGACGTGCACATCGGCTCTATACACCTCAACCACCATTATCGTCCCTTGAGCGCTTGAACTTCTGGATGCAGCTTCAAGCACTCACCTCACGAGCTGCCGCTCCTGGCCGTCTCCAGGAGACGGTGACAGTCTTGCTGATGCATCTGGCTCCGCACCAGAATAGCCATCGATCCTCAGACTACAGGTCTTCCGGGGCCCGGCTCTGACCCAGACTAAGCTTCGGGTAGCGGACATTATATGCGATAGGGACCTGTCTGCAAATGATGACAGCGAGCCGATTCCGCGAATGGAACCAAACGACGTCGCCATTTCCTCACATCACCCGTGCAATCGATGAGGTCAGATCGTTGTCAAGCATCTGCGATGCTTGTATAATAGGCCCTATCCGAGGATCGGCGTGATGATCCGATGCCAAATCGGCGCACGGGCGCACCGCCGCAGGATCTGGTGGACTCTGTTGAACACAAGGAGCAGACGTGAACAACCGGCAGGTGGCTGAGATCTTCGATGCCATGGCTGACATGTTGGACATCCAGGGTGCCGGGTACCACCGGGTCCGGGCGTACCGCCGGGGCGCGGAGAACGTGGCGGCTCTGGGGCAGCCGCTGCGGGAGGTCTGGCGGCGGGACGAGCTGGAGTCCATACCTGGCATCGGTGCCACCCTGGCGGCCAAAATCGACGAACTGATGCGCACGGGCGAACTGGAGGCCTATCAAGAAATCCGTTCCCAGATCCCCGAGGGCGTGGTCGCGATGCTCCAGATAACCGGGATCGGCCCCAAGACGGCTGCCCGCTTGTGGAAGGAACTGGGTCTGGAGACCATCCAGGCTCTTGAACAAGCCGCTGAGGCCG
>SKQX01000241.1 GCA_007118795.1 Thermoflexales bacterium
GGTCTTGCCCACGGCGGCATCCGCATCCCACCGAGGGCGGTTCTGAAATAGGTACCAGACCGCCACGGCCAGGTAGTGGTTGGGGTTCATCAGCCCCCCGCTGCGGGTGACGATGCCGTGCCGATCGTAGTCCGGATCGTTGCCAAAGGCGACATCGAACTGGTCCTCAAGCTCCAACAACCCCGCCATGGCGTGGCGGGACGAGGGATCCATGCGAATCTGTCCATCGTGATCCACGGTGATAAAGGAGAATGTGGGATCCACCCGGCGGTTCACCAGCGTCAGGTCGAGGCCGTAGGTCTCGGCGATGGGATCCCAGTACGCCACACCTGATCCGCCCATAGGGTCGACCCCGATGGTCACTCCAGCACCAGCGATGGCCCCCATATCGAGCACGCTGTCCAGATCCCGCACGTAGGGCACGATGTAGTCGTGACCGTGGGTGGTCCCGGCCATAATGGCTTGCTCAAAGGGCAGGCGCCGGACAGGCTCGAGGTCGTGTTCCAGAATCTCGTTGGCACGCGTCTCAATGGCCTTGGTGGTCCGGGGGCCTGCAGGCCCGCCGTGGGGCGGGTTGTACTTGAAGCCACCGTCGGTGGGCGGGTTGTGGGAAGGGGTGATGACGATCCCGTCGGCGAGCCTCTCCCCACGCCCACGATTGTAGGTGAGAATGGCGTGGGAGATCACGGGCGTCGGCGTGTAGCCGAACTCCATCTGGACGAAGACATTGACCTGATTGGCGGCAAACACCTCGATGGCGGTGCGGAGGGCCGGTTCGGACAGAGCGTGAGTGTCCATCCCGGCGTAGAGGGGCCCGGTGCTGCCCTCGGACTGCCTCAGCTCGCAGATGGCCTGGCACACGGCGAGGACGTGATCCTCGTTGAAACTACGCTCCAAGGAGCTGCCCCGATGGCCCGAGGTGCCGAAGGAGATCCGCTGGGTCGGCTCCTGGGGATCGGGCCGCTCCGCATAATAGGCGGAGACAAGCTCCGCGACGTCAATTAGGAGTTCAGGGGGCGGTTCTCGACCTGCCAGTTCGTGGACGCTCATAAATATCTCCCTCAACAAGCTCGTATGCGCGGTCAGATCCCTTGATCAGAGGACCGAGGCCGGGGGAAGGCAGCGCGAGCAGTTCACCCGTAGCGACGATCCGCTGATTTGCCTCCTTCAGTCAGGGAGTATACGCCCATCTGGCTCAATCATCAAGTGGGGTGAGCGGCCGAGATCGGTCAGCACCAGGTCGGCGATTTCGGTTTTCCAAAGGACGTCCTCGGTTCGTGTCGACCGGGATTCGCCCTCACGAGCGTTCTTGGGCGGGAACAGGCATCCAACGAATGAGGGAAGCCGCCGGCCAACGGGTTATCCGCGGGTGAAGTATGCCCGGGCGCACAGAGGGGTCCTCTCAGAGTCTACGCCAGGGGGAGGGACCTATGGCGGGGCGGCCGGGACTGGGGAGGACGGCATGCGGGACCGGGAAGCGGCACAGGCAGAGATCACAGCACGCCCGAGACAGCCAGATGAAGAGCATACGCGACTTGACAGCTCCCGATTTGGTAGTATGATAGGAGGCAGTTGACGCTTTGCGGATGAAAGCTGAGATCTACCATGAGCCACCAATTCTTGAGAGAATGGGCCTTTATCGCCATCTACATCTATTTTGCCCCGCCATCGGTGGCTGCTTCACGGCGGGTGGAGGCCTAATGCAGTAGACGTAGCAAGGCGACATCCGGAGGAGGATCGAAAAGCGTGGAGCGGAATGCTCCACGCTTTTTTGCACACCAGGGAGGGAGCATGGGCTGTCGAGGAATAAGGGGGGCCGTCTGCGTCGAAGAGAACGAGCCGGACGCGATTCTGACGGCGGCGCGTCGATTGTTAGATAGCATCGTGGCCGCCAATGGCGTGGCCTACGAAGATGTGGCGAGCGTCATCTTCACTACCACGGGCGACCTGGACACGGCGTATCCCGCCCGGGCCGCACGCGAGATGGGATGGACGGAGGTGCCGCTACTCTGTATGGAAGAGATGGAGGTGAAGGACAGCCTGCCCTACTGCATCCGTGTGCTGATCCACTGGAATACCAACCACGCCCAGCATGAGATACGCCACGTCTACCTGGGCGCGGCCCGGGCACTGCGGCCGGATCTAGGCCATACCATCCTGATGGAGGAGGCGTGATGGTGAAGGAGGCGATCACATTCCAGGGAATTGCAGGGGCCTATTCCGAGCAAGCTGTGCGTCAGACCTTTGGACCCGGAGTCGAGAGCATCCCGTGCGATACCCTCGACGCGGTCTTCATTGCGGTAGAGACGGGCGACGCCAGCCACGGCATGGTGCCGGTGGAGAACGCCGTGGCGGGATCGGTGATTCGCTCCTACGAACTGCTCATGGAGCACGATCTGCGCATCCACGCGGAGGTCATCTTACGCGTGCGACACATGCTGATGGCGCCGCGGGGAACCACGATGGACGAGATCGCCCGGGTGCGGTCGCATCCCCAAGCGTTGGCCCAGTGCATGCGCTACCTCCGGCGCCGGGGATTCGAGCCTGAGCCCTCCTTCGACACCGCCGGTGCGGCCCGCGATCTGTCGGCCGACCCCGTGCCCGGGGTCGCCGTGCTGGCAAGCTCCCTGGCGGCCGATCTGTACGATCTGCAGATTCTGGACCGAGATATCGAGGACTATGCTTTCAACTACACACGGTTCTTCGTCATGGCTACGGAGAGCCCCGTCCGAGCCCCGCGGAGCAAGACGTCAGTGATCTTCACGACGCCTCACGAGCCCGGGGCACTCTATGACTGTATGGGGGAATTCTCGAAACGCAGCATCAACCTGACCAAGATCGAGTCACGCCCTCGTCTGAACCGACCCTGGCAGTACGTGTTCTATCTCGATTTCGAGGGCCACTGCCAGGATCCGGCGTGCGAGGCAGCCATTATGGGACTGCTGCGGCGCTCATCGTTCGTCAAGCTCTTGGGGTCCTATCCAGCGGCCACAACACCCGTGCCGGAGGGTGAGGTCGCCGGGTCCAATGGATTACCATGACAACGCACACCCCAATGCCTGGGCTTTGTTCGAGGGGAACGTTAAGATGACTACGGTACCGCTGATGGAGTGGACCCAAGCGGCGGATGAGAGGAGAGCGCGGTTAGGCCACGCGCTACCAGAAGGGAGATAATCAACTATGATCGTCGTCATGAAGCAGGGCGCCACTCAGACGCAAATCACAAACGTGACAGCCCGCATCGAGCAATGGGGCTGCCAAGCCCACATATCGCAGGGCGAGGAACGGACCATCATCGGCGTGATTGGGAACGGGCGCCCCCTGGACCGCGGACCTCTCGAGCGTATGTCCGGGGTGGAGAGGACAGTGCCGATCCTGAGACCCTTCAAGCTGGCCAGCCGGGACTTCCACCCGAGGAACACGGTCATCGAACTGAACGGGGTCTCGATCGGCGGTGAGCTACTGACCGTCATGGCCGGACCGTGTGCGGTGGAGGGGCGCGACCAGCTCCTTGAGACCGCCCATGCGGTGAAGGAAGCCGGCGCCAAGGTCCTCCGGGGGGGTGCCTTCAAGCCACGCACGTCGCCGTATAGCTTCCAGGGTCTGGCCGAGAAAGGCCTGGAGTTGCTGGCCGAGGCCCGGGACGAGACGGGCCTGCTCATCGTCACGGAAGTGATGGAACCGGACCTGGTGCCGCTGGTCTCGGCCTACGCGGACATCCTCCAAATCGGGGCGCGGAGTATGCAAAACTACGCACTTCTGCATGCCGTGGGAGAAGCTCAGAAACCGGTGCTGCTCAAGCGAGGCATGATGTCGACCATTGAGGAGTTGCTGATGTCGGCTGAGTATGTGCTGTCGCACGGGAACAATCGGGTGATCCTATGCGAGCGCGGCATCCGTACCTTCGAACCCTACACCCGGAATACCCTTGACGTGAGTGCCCTGCCGCTGCTTAAGCAGTTGAGCCATCTACCGGTGATCGCCGACCCGAGTCACGGAACCGGCAAGTGGGAGCTGGTGGAGCCGGTCACGCGCGCCGTCATCGCGGCGGGCGCCGACGGCCTGATCGTCGAGGTCCATCCCCGCCCTGAAGAGGCGCTCTCCGATGGCGCGCAGTCCCTCAAGCCAGAGCGATTCGCGACACTGATGGAGAACCTGGGTCCGATTGCCGAGGCTGTAGGGCGAAGAATCTGAGTCGGACGGACGATTGGGCGAACGCGGGGTTGTTATCGTCAGGCATCGGCTCGGAACCCGCGGTGTCCGGGCAGTCCATGGTCCGTGGAACAGCAAGGTACGGCCCGGAAGGGAGCATCAAAGGAATCGTGAAGGGATCAGATAGAGGTGAAACAAGTACAGTGAAACAGATCGATGAATGCCGAATCGCCATCGTCGGACTAGGACTGATGGGGGGCTCATTGGCGGGCGCGCTGCAGGGGAAGGCGGCAGCCGTGGTCGGTGTGGCTCGACGCGGAGAGACGGTCCGGGCAGCGTTAAAACGCGGCCTCATTGATGAGGGAACCACCGAGTTGGCGGAGGGGGTCAGGGGGGTGGACATCGTGGTTCTCGCCACGCCCGTGCGCATCATCCTCCAGCAGATCTCCGAGGTGGGACCGCTCCTGGCGGAGAACTGTCTACTGATAGACCTGGGGAGCACCAAGACCGATATCCTGCGCGAGATGGCAAGGCTGCCGCAGGATGTTCAAGCGCTGGGAGGGCACCCGATGTGCGGCAAAGAGGCTTCTGGCGTGGAGGCCGCGGAGCCCGGCATCTACCAGGGCGCCACGTTCATCCTCAGCCCACTCCCGCGAACGGCGCGTTGGGCACTGAGCCTCGGTCAGGATCTGGCCCGCACCGTCGGCTCAGAACCGCTGGTTCTGGATGGTGAGCGCCAAGACTTCCTGGTGGCCACCCTGAGCCACCTGCCCTATTTGATGGCCTGCGCTCTCATCGCCACGGCAGATCGGACCACCTCGCCGGATGCAGCGGCATGGAAGATCGTGGCCGGCGGCTTCCGGGACACCACGCGCATCGCTGCCAGCGATGTGACCATGATGACCGATATTCTGCTCACCAATGGCGAGGAGGTGTTGAGGGCACTGGGCACGTTTCAGGAACAGATCAGGCATATGGCAGATCTCATGGAGAGCAGCAACGAGGAGGCTCTGCGCCGGCAGCTGGGTAAGATCCGAGAGAAGCGATTGGAGATGTACCCTTGATCCTCTGCGACCGACCCTCTGGAAGGAAAAGGCAAACTTCATCGGGACGGGGAGCGGCCTCCTTCCCAGCTCGACATAAGCCTTTGAAGGGACATCCGGGCAGACACAACTAGGGGATGGGGTGTGATGGATCAACTGATTGTAGGGAAAGGGTCATCACTTCACGGTCGCATCCGGGTGCCAGGTGACAAGTCGATTTCGCACCGCACCCTGTTGTTGGGAGCCCTGGCGGAGGGTGACAGCGTGGTCCGAGGGTTCCTGCCCTCAGGGGACTGTATGGCGACGCTGAGGTGTATCGAAGCCCTGGGCATTCAGGTGGAGGAGCACGGAGACAACACGCTGACCATCCAGGGGCGGGGTCTGCGCGGGCTGTGCCGGCCTGATCAACCCCTCGACTGCGTGCGCTCCGGGACGACTATGCGGTTATTGGCCGGCATCCTGGCGGGGCAGTCCTTCGCGAGCACGTTGACGGGCGATGAGCAGTTGCTCCGCCGTCCCATGGGACGGATCGCTGAGCCGTTGCGGAAGATGGGGGCCCAGATTACGACCAGGGACGGTAGAGGGCCCCTAAAGATTCGCCCAGCCAAACTGCACGGCGGGGAGCACACGCTGCCCGTAGCCAGCGCCCAGGTGAAGAGTGCCATCCTGCTGGCAGGGCTGTACGCGGAGGGGCCAACGGTCGTGCAGCAGCCCGGGCCAGCTCGCGACCATACGGAGCTGATGTTGGCGGCGATGGGGGCAGACGTGCGGAGTTCGGGTTTGACCGTGACTCTGACGCCCCGATCGAGGGAGCTGAGCCCCCTGGATCTGAGCGTGCCCGGCGACGTCTCGTCCGCGTCCTTTCCGCTGGTCGCTGCACTCCTGGTGGCGAGCTCCGAGGTGATGGTGGAGTGGGTGGGGGTCAACCCGACCCGGACAGGCCTGCTGGACGTAGTGTCCCAGATGGGCGGCGAGATCGCCATCGATTCCGAGTCCCGGCAGGGAGGCGAGCCGATGGCGAACGTGACAGCTGCGGCATCCGATCTGAAAGGCATTGAGATCGGCGGAAGCACGGTAGTGCGCATGATCGATGAGTTCCCACTCCTGGCTGTCGCCGCCACGCAGGCCAAAGGAGCCACCGTCGTCCGGGACGCCGCCGAGCTGCGCGTCAAGGAGACGGACCGGATTGCCTGCATCGCCTCAGAACTGAGCAAGATGGGCGCGCACATCGAACCCGAGCGGGACGGGTTCACTATCGTTGGCCCCACTCCACTGGAGGGGGCACTGGTCGACAGTCATGGCGACCACCGCATTGCTATGGCTCTGGCCGTGGCCGGTTTGGTGGCGAGCGGGGAGACGATCATTGACGGTGCCAGGTGCATCCCCGATTCGTTCCCCGGCTTTGTGGAGCGGATGCAGGAGATCGGGGCGAGGATGGAGTGGGTATGGGACCGTGGGGACTGTCACGGTCCATCCAGGGAGAGAGAGCTATGAGCAGACACTGCATTTTGTGCGTCACCCCAAGCGCTGTATGCACCGGGATCCAGTCCCAGAGATGACACTTCCACCTATCGATGGGCAGACCCAGTTGGTCGGTCTGGTCGGCTGGCCGGTGGGCCACAGTGCGTCGCCCGCGATGCAGAACGCTGCCTTCGACGCCTGCGGCCTCAACTGGCGTTATGTGCCCCTGCCGGTGGCTCCAGGCCGGATCAGGGCCGGGCTGGAGGGGTTGGCAGCCCTCGGCTTTCGGGGAGCGAACGTCACCGTGCCCCACAAACGGGCCGTCCTGCCCGCGCTGACCACGGTCGCCCCTGACGCCCGGGCCCTGGGTGCCGTTAACACCGTCGTGGTGGAGGAGAGCGGGACCGAGTCCCCGGTCATGAGAGGTGATAACACCGATGCAACGGGCTTCATCGAATCACTCCAGGAAGGGGGCTTTGATCCGGAGGGGGCTTCGATTGTCGTCGTCGGCGCGGGCGGCGGAGCGCGTGCAGTCGTGTTCGGTTTGGCACAAGCGGGGGCGAGGAACGTGGTGATCTTGAACCGGAGTCTGGAGCGGGCGACCACTTTGGTCTCGGATCTGAAACCCTACGCGCCGTCGGTGCTGGAGGCAGAGTCCTTAGGCCGGGAGCAACTGGTCGAGAACGCTCGCGGAGCTGATCTGCTGGTCAATGCTACACCGCTGGGCATGGTAGGCCAAGAGGATACGTCGATCTGGCCCGATGAGCTGAGCCTACCATCCCATCTCACGGTTTTCGACCTGGTCTACAATCCTCGGCAGACGAAGCTCCTGGGACAGGCGCGCCGTGGGGGCGCAGACGTCGTTGACGGCTTGGGAATGCTGGTGCGACAAGGAGCGCTGGCCTTTGAGATGTGGACGGGGCAGGAAGCTCCGGTCGAGGTGATGCGAAGCGCCGGGGAGGGGGCTCTGAGGTAGGCACCGCATCGCGGCTGACACGATCGTCGAGGGACGAAGGGTATCTGCCGGGCAAGGGAGTGCATGCTCGAGACTCGTGGGCCTGCACGGGCAGGTGAGAGGCTGGGGCTAGACGACGACTTGAAAAGCTGCTGATTTCGCGTATCATCAGACAGGAGGGGCCAGGGCCTGAAGCGTGACGGGGCATTAGAAAGGGAAGCCGGGGAGATGACCGCCATCGTCCTAGATGACATCCGATTCGAGCCGGGGTTTGGGGTACTAGCTAGCAGACTGCACGTCAACAAGAGGAGCCCCAGCGCCAAGCAGCTGGAACAACTTCTGGCTGCGGCGCAGAGCATCGCCAGGCCGAAAGCGCTCTACCGCGTCGCTTACGTCAAATCAAGAGCTGAGGATGGGGTCAACCTCGACGGGCATTGGTTTAGGAGTCGAGTGCTGCGAGTCAAATTGGAGGACGTCCATCGCGCCTTCCCCTTCGTGGCGACATGCGGCCGCGAACTCTACGATTGGAAGATGTCGATGGACGATGGGGTCGAGCGTCTCTATGCGGATACCATCAATGAGGTGGCTCTGGACGCGGCGAGAGAGGCGTTGAGAAGACACCTGATCAGAGAGCATCGTGTCGGCCGCACCGGGACGATAAACCCCGGCTCTCTGAAGGACTGGCCGATCTACGGTCAGCGCCCCCTATTCGCGCTTCTGGGCGACCCGGCGGCCGCTATAGGGGTTCACCTTACCGAGAGTATGTGGATGATCCCACACAAATCTATCTCTGGCATCCGGTTTGCGACTGAAGAGCAGTTCGAAAGCTGTAGTCTCTGCCCGAGGGACGTGTGCTCCAGCAGGGAGGCGGCGTACGAAGAGGGGTTGTATGAGGCGGAGTTCGCCCTGTCACCCAGGGGAGACTAGAAGCGGTGGGCACGGAGATATGTTATGTTGAGATTCCTCACGGCCGGTGAGTCTCACGGGCCGTGCTTGACCCTCATCGTGGAAGGGCTGCCGGCCGGCCTGCGACTTGACAACCAGACCATAAACCGGGATCTCCTGCGCCGTCAGGGCGGCTATGGGCGCGGTTCTCGCATGGCTATCGAGCGAGACCGCGCTGAGATCGTTGGGGGGATCCTGTACGGCCAGACGACGGGCGCCCCGGTGGCGATCCAGATAGAGAACAAGGATTGGGCCAACTGGCGTGAGCACTGGGCAGCGAGGGATTTGCCGAGATTGACCGTGCCGCGACCGGGACACGCCGACTATGCCGGGATGCAGAAATACGGCGTCGACGACGCGCGGTTGATTCTGGAACGAGCGAGCGCCCGGGAGACAGCGGCCCGGGTGGCGGCCGGGGCCCTGACCAAGCACCTGCTCGGACCGTTCGGAATCGTGGTCGGCAGCTACACCAGCGAGATCGGAGGTGTCTCCGCAAGGATGCCGGAGTTGGGGCATCATGAGCGCTGGTCCCGAGCCGAGGCCAGTCCGGTTCGGTGTCCCGACGACGAGGCAACGGCGAAGATGTGCGCGCGGATCGACGAAGCCCGGGAGGCGGGAGATTCTCTGGGTGGCGTATTCGTGGTCACGGCGACGGGCGTGCCGGTGGGTCTCGGAAGCCACGTCCACTGGGACCGGAGGTTAGACGGACGGCTGGTCTGGGCCGTTATGTCGATCCCGGCCATCAAGGGGGTGGAGATCGGCCCCGCCTTCGAGAACGCCCGCAGGCCGGGAACGAAGGTACACGACGAGTTCGCGCCGAGCGGCGGCGGGGTGACGCGCACCTCGAATCGGGCTGGCGGATTCGAAGGCGGGATGACAAACGGCATGCCCATTGTCGTCCGGGCGGCCATGAAGCCGATCCCAACCACTGTGAGGCCGTTGCGCTCGGTGGACCTGGCAACGGGCGAGCCGGCCGAGACGGCGTACCAGCGCTCCGACGTTTGCGCGGTCCCGGCTGCCTCCATTGTGGGTGAGGCGATGGTTGCCTGGGTCCTGGCAGTGGCGCTGCGGGAAAAGCTCGGGGGTGACAGTCTGGCGGAGATGGAATTCCGGGGGAAGGCATTATGGGGCAGAGCGTGATCCTGACCGGGTTTATGGGCACGGGCAAGACAGTGGTGGGGCAAGAGTTGGGCCGACGGCTGGGACTACCTTTCGTCGACATGGATGCCGAGATCGAGGCACGGGCGGGGAAGTCGATTCGGCGCATCTTCAGCGAGGAGGGAGAGCCCACCTTCCGGCAGCTAGAGAACCGAGTCTGTGAAGAGCTGGCTACCGGCTGTCTCCGCAGTGAGCTCGCCGAAGGAGCGGTGATCGCGACGGGGGGAGGTGCGCTGGTCAACCCAGAGAACCTGTCTCTCATGAGGAAGAGGGGCCTGGTGATCTGCCTGGACACCAGCGCCGAGGAAATCGTGCGCCGCCTGGGCGATGGGGCGACTCGTCCGCTTCTGAACGTGCCCGACCCGCGGGCCGAGATCGAAGGGTTGTTGTCCGCTCGTCGGGAGGCATACGAAACCATCGCGTGGCACATCGACACCACCCACCTGTCGGTGGAGCAGACGGTGCGGCGAGTCCTCTCGCTGGTGGAGGCGATCCCCCTAACGGTCCGCTATCCGGGCGGGACGTACAAGATCCGCATCGGCAACGGACTGCTCAGCCACGTTGGCGGCTCTCTGCGGGCGACAGGCATACCTGCTGGCACCAGAGTGGCCATCGTCTCGAACGATGTGGTCGCCCCGCTGTATGCGTCTCAGGTGGAGGAGGCACTGCGTATCAGCGGTCTGCAACCCTTACTGTGTGTCATCCCGGACGGTGAGGCGTATAAGACTGTCACCACCGCGACATCGCTCTACAAGCAACTGCTGGCAGGAGGGCTAGACCGGGACGGAGTCGTACTTTCACTGGGCGGGGGGGTGACCGGGGACATTGCCGGGTTTGTCGCCGCCACGTTCATGCGCGGTATCCAGTTCGCGCAGGCCCCCACGTCGCTGTTGGCGATGGTGGACGCAAGCGTGGGAGGTAAGACGGGTGTCGATCTGCCGGAAGGAAAGAACCTGGTTGGCACGTTCAAACAGCCGGCCTGCGTGACCATCGATCCGGCCGTGCTGGCCACTTTGAGGAAGGACGAGCTGCGCTCTGGGATGGCAGAGGTGATCAAGCACGGCGTCATCGGTGACCCAGGACTGTTCATCGAGTTGGCAGCGCGAGGCCGGGAGTCGAGGGGGATCGATGCGCTGCCGACGATCACAGCCGATCAGATCGCCCAGGCGTTGAGAGTCAAGATCGATATTGTAGAAGAGGATCCATACGAACGAGGCCGCCGCGCGGTGCTGAATCTTGGCCACACTGTCGGCCACGCACTGGAGACGTTAAGCAGTTTCAGGCTGCGCCACGGCGAGGCTGTTAGTATCGGCATGGTGGCTGCAGCGCGGATCGCCGTCACAATGGGCGTAGCCGAGCCGTCAGTTACGGAACAGCTGGGGGCGGTGCTGACGGACTGGGGGCTGCCGGTGCGTTGCGCTATTCCGGGGCGCTCTCGGCTACAGGCGGATGGGATCTGGCGGTCGATGGCCCACGACAAGAAACGGCGCAGAGGAAGGCTGCGTTGGGTGCTGCCGTCCAGCATCGGAGAGGTGACGATCCGGGATGACGTGGGGAAAGAGGTGGTGCTGGCCGTCCTGCGGGACATGGGCGCGATGTAGCGTTTCGCGGGCCCAGACAGGCCACCTCTGCCGCACGAGGATCAAGGCAAACTCGGTGCCTACCTGTCTCCGCGACGGCGTCTGCCCCGCGGTCTGGCTGACTATGGTCCCAACTGGAGATTGAGCATATGACCAAATCCCGACGGCACGTCCTGGTTCTTCACGGGCCCAACCTCAACCTGCTGGGCCAGCGGGAGCCCGAGGTGTACGGTGGAGTAACCCTGAGAGAGATCAACGTTGCACTCCGAGAGGCTGCGAAAGAGCGTGAGGCGCAGCTGAAGATCGTTCAGTCGAATCACGAGGGCACGCTGATCGACTCCTTGCACGAGACGAGGGACTGGGCGGAGGGGGTACTCGTCAATGCGGGGGGATACACCCACACGAGCGTGGCCCTTCGAGACGCCATTGTCGCCGCCGGACACCCGACGGTCGAGGTGCATGTGTCGAATATCTACGCCCGAGAGGGTTTCCGGAGAGAGTCGCTCCTAGCCCCCGTGTGTATCGGACAGATCAGCGGGTTCGGCTGGCGAAGCTACCTGCTCGGCCTGACGGCTCTGCTGGACATCATCGCTGACCCACATCAGGGTGGACCGTGACGCCAGCTCTTCGATTACGCGATCTTCCGCCCTATCCCTTCGCCGCCTGGTCGGAGCGCGTCACCGATGCGGCCCAGCAGGGCATCGATGTGATACGGCTGGACATGGGGAACCCGGACATGCCCCCGCACGACGAGGTCATTGAGACCCTTTGCCAATCAGCCCGCCGCCCCAGCCATCACGGCTACCCGGGGTACCGAGGCACTTCCGCCCTGCGGCAGGCCATCGCCGAGTATTATGGCCGTCGCTTCGGGGTAACGGTCGACCCGGACAACGAGATCCTGCCCCTGATTGGGTCCAAAGAAGGCCTGGTCAACCTGGCCCTTGCCTACCTCGATCCGGGAGATGTGGCACTGGTGCCCGATCCAGGGTACGCGCCCTATGCGCGGGGGGCCATCCTGGCCGGCGCCAGGGCACAGACCTTTCCACTGCGCCCGGAACTTGGCTTTCTCCCAGACCTGAGCACGATCTGCCCGGAGGTGGCCGAGGAAGCATCATTGATGTGGCTCAACTACCCGAACAACCCCACCGGTGCCACCGCCGATCTGGACTTCCTCGCCCGAGCGGTGGATTTCGCCCGTCGGTCCGACCTGTTGCTCTGTCACGATGCGCCATACTCCGACGTCACTTACGACGGCTATCGAGCCCCGAGCATGCTGCAAGTGGACGGGGCTCTGGAGGTGGGGATAGAGTTCAACTCTCTATCGAAGATGGCGAACATGGCAGGATGGCGAATAGGGATGGCCGTGGGAAAGGCTGAGGCCGTGCGGGCCCTGAGCACAGTGAAGTCGAACGTAGATTCCGGCTTTTTCCGTCCCCTGCAGGATGCCGCTGTGACTGCATTGAGCAGCCACGGCGAGTGGGTAGCGCAGCGTAACGCAATCTACCGAGATCGGTTGGATCTACTGGCGGAAGGATTGCGCCACATCGGACTGTCGGCTTCCCGTCCCCGGGCTACCCCTTATCTCTGGGCCCCCATTCCCGTTTCCAGTGGCGACAGGATCGGCTCAGGGTGGACCTCCAAGAGTTTCGCGCAGATGGTGCTAGAGGAAACGGGTATCGTGGTGGCCCCCGGTTCGTTCTTTGGCAAGGCGGGCGAGGGATTCATCAGGGTATCAGCTACAGCTTCGACAACCCGCATCGCAGAGGCAGTGCATCGGCTTAAGGCTTCCAAGATCGGGATGTCGCCATAGAACTTCAATAGCGGCCCTGGACAGCGCCGCAGACAAGGACCATAGGAGAGATGAACAACCGTCAGATCGCGCTGATCACCGATAGCACATGCGACATCCCCCAGAGACTGATCGAACGGCACGACATCGTTGTCGTTCCCTTCTACGTCGTGTGGGGGGAAGAGACCTTTCGAGATCGCGTGGACATGGAGCCTGCCGCATTCTATAAGCGCCTGGTGGAGGACTCTGAGTATCCGACGACGTCATATGAGACCCCCAAGGGCTTCTTAGCCACCTTCCAAGAAGCGGTGAACCGAGGGGCGGAGGAGATCGTGGTCATCACGCTCAGCAGTGCTCTGAGCGGAGGATTCGAGGCAGCTACGCAAGCTTCCAAGGCGGTGGAGCAGGATACGCACGTGGTCGATTCGAGGGGCACGACGATGAGCCTCGGTTGGCAGGTCCTGGCTGCAGCCCGCACCCGAGAGGCCGGAGGCGACGCCCGCGCGATGGTCGCGGCAGCCGAGAAAGTCCGAGAACGAGTGGTTTTGGAGGTCTCGCTGGACACCCTGGAGTACCTCCATAAAGGTGGACGGATCGGGGGCGCCACGAAGCTGATCGGCTCCCTGCTCAACGTCAAGCCCATCGTGATAATCAATCACGAGAGCGGAGAGGTGGAAGCGGGGGCGCGGGTTCGCACGCGCAAGCGGGGACTGGAGACTCTGTACACACGTTTCTTCGATCAGGTCGATACTGAGGGCAGAATGCATATCGCGGTGATGCACGGCGACGCGCCCGATGACGCAGCCAGGATGGCCGATCGGATCGAGCGGGAATACGAGCCGCACGAGCTTCTGGTCGAGATGACGGGCCCGGTACTGGGGGTGCACACCGGTCCTGGCGCAATCGCCCTGGCCGGATACAGTGAATAGGGATCTTCGGATAAGCTTACATGGGATCCAGGTTTGAAGCGCTCAGTGCGCAGCTGACGGAGCACGCGCTCCAGTTTCTCATCGCCATCGGCTTCCTGATTGCCGCGGTGGTTCTCTCGAGGGCCACGGCGCGCTGGGCCCGCCGGGCCCTGGCGCGGAGGATCCAGGACGCCGATATGCGCAGGTTTCTGAGGCGGACGGCACGCTACACGGTGCTGGCGCTGGGCATCCTGGCGGCACTGGACCAGATTCCGGGCATCCACATCTCGAGCTTCCTCGCCGGACTGGGCATCGTGGGCTTCACCATCGGTTTCGCGCTTCAGGATATCGCCCGCAACTTCATCGCCGGTTTCCTGCTCCTGATGCGGCAGCCTTTCGCCATCGGCGACGCCGTGGAGATAGCGGGACGGCCAGGTATCGTGATTGACATCACGATGCGAGATACGGTGATCAAGTCCTGGGATGGGGTGATGGAGGTCATCCCGAACCTAGACGTCTACAGCAGAGCGATCATCAACTACTCGGAGTTTCCGCTGGTCCGCCGAACGGTGAACATCAATCTCGGCCGGGGGGAAGACGTAGAAAGGGCCAAGGAGGTCATCATGGGAATCGTTAGTGGGAGCGAGGGGGTGTTGAAGGAGCCACCTCCCGAGATCTTCACGGAGGGGTTGGGCGACACGGCGCTGAACCTAGCGGCTCATTTCTGGGTCGATCAGCAGAGAAACAATCAGTTCGCGGTGCACTCCCAGGTGCTGGAATCCATCAACGCGGCGGCCCGTGTAGAGGATATCGACCTACCGCATCCGACGCAGGTGGTGGTCCTGGAGCCTGAGTCACCCACCGACCTTGCAGCGGGCGAGGAGGCGCTCCCAGAGGAGGAAGGAGAGGGTTGACCCCGGGGAGCTAGAGGCGCGTCCGGTGTCACCGCAGTGGGAGGCACAGCAGTTGGCCGTCAGCCGCGGACACTGAGCGCTTGGGCGATGGCATCCTGCTCAAGACCGAAAGACAACGAGTCCATCAATCAAGTACCCAGCTGGGAGGCGGTCTATGACATTGATCAGAAGCATCTTCTGGAACAGCGAGCAGCGCCGCCCGCGCACCCTGTGGCGTGTGATATCGCAACTCGTGCTGCTTCTCGTCGTTCTCCTCGTCCTGCAGATCGGCCTAGGCATGGTCGCGGTCGGCGCCGTGTTGGCGGGGTTGGAGCTTAACATCGACCAGATCGCCGATCCACAGGCGATACAGCAACTGATGGTGGAGGCACCGGTGCTGGTGACGGCGTTGCAGCTCTCGCTGACGGTGTCGATCACGCTGAGCGTCTGGCTTTCCGGTCGCTTGCTGGACCGCCGTCCCTTCGCTGACTTCGGCTTTGGCCTGTCGCGAGACTGGTGGGTTGATCTAGCCTTCGGACTGTTTCAGGGCGCGGTGTTGATGCTCGTCATCTTCGTGATCCAGCTCGCAGCGGGTTGGGTGACCGTCACCGACACCTTCTCGACACGCGAACCGGGGGCGGTCTTCGCGCTGGCTATTCTGCCGCCGCTGGTCACGTTCCTGGCGGTGGGGTTCCACGAGGAGCTATTCAGTCGGGGGTATCAGCTCCAGAACCTGGCCGAGGGGCTGAACTGGTCCTTCATTGGGCCTCGCGGGGCCATCGCCATCGCCACGGTGCTGACCTCGGCCTTTTTCGGCCTGCTTCACGCGGCGAACCCGCACGCGACCCTGGTCAGCACGCTGTATCTGAGCCTGGCTGGCATCTACCTCGCGACAGGCTACCTGCTGACCGGTGAGTTGGCGATTCCAATAGGGCTGCACATCACGTGGAACTTCTTCCAGGGGAATGTGTTTGGGTTCCCGGTGAGCGGCACCGACTTCTCCACAGCCACCTTCATACGGGTCGAGCAGGCGGGTCCGGATATGTGGACCGGTGGCGCGTTCGGCCCGGAGGCCGGGCTGCTGGGATTGGGCGCGATGGTGCTCGGCATCCTTCTAACGGTGGTGTGGGTGCGCTGGCGTCAAGGTGAAGTGGCTCTACACCGACCGCTGGCCGAGGCACCGGTGCCGTCGCAGGAGGCGCCAGAGGCCAGGCGCTCCGACACGATACCAGGCCGGTGACTGACTAGACAGGGGGGTGCTCATGGACCGGAGACCAGAGGTCGTGCCGTTTGATCGAGGAGACTTGGAGCATTACCTCACAGCACTGGTCTCGGGCGACGTGAGGGTGACGGCGGTGCGCGAGCTGCGGAACGACGAGGAGGAGAGAACGCTCAAAGAGTTCGGCTATGGTGTGCCCCTGCTGGTGGAATGCCGCTGCGATGGGGACCGGAGACGCTTTGTCTTCCATACCCTGTCTCGAAATGCGTTCGGACACGAGCATGTTTCTGACAGGGCGGCCAACCTACTGCTGGATCACGCCACCTTCAACACGCTACCAGGCCACGTCCGCTCCCTCGACGTGGGCGCTGTGACGAGGGACGGCTCGCTGATTTCGTTGGGGGACGCTGATGAGTTCTTCCACCTGACGCAGTACGTGGAAGGGGAACCGTACGCCGCCGATCTGCACCGCCTGTCCACCACGGAAGAGCTGACGTCGGGCGACGAGAAACGAGCTCTCGCCCTGGCGGATTACCTGGCCGAGATCCACGACCGCAAAGGGACCGATCCGTTGCTGTACCAGCGGCGCGTTCGCGACCTGATCGGAGATGGGGAAGGCATTATGGGCATTCTGGATAGTTATCCGGAGGGCCTCAGTGGGGCACCACCGGCCCGCCTGGAGGCCATCGAGAAGGAGTGCGTGGCCTGGCGGTGGCGGATCAAGGATTCATCGCACCGGCTGAGTCAGGTGCACGGCGATTTCCATCCGTGGAACGTGCTTTTCGGGCAGGGAACAGATTTCGCCCTGCTGGACCGGAGCCGCGGCGCGTGGGGAGAACCAGCCGACGACGTAAGTGCCATGACCATCAACTACATCATGTTCTCGCTCCGCCAGTACAGGGGGCTAGGAGGCCCATTCCGGCAGCTGTACGCGCTGTTCTGGGATCGGTACGTGGGGCAGACCGAGGATGACGAACTCCTCAGGGTGATCCAGCCCTTCTATGCGTGGCGGGCCCTGGTTCTGGCCAGCCCGGTCTGGTATCCGAGCCTGGATAATCGGGTCCGGGCGACTCTGCTACGCTTTGTGGAGACAATGCTGGACTCAGAACAGTTCGAGCCCGAACAGATTGACGATTACCTGCGGTGAGGGGAACGTCCGGTGGGCCGCGATACAGGGTTCGGATTGTGGCTGACGGGGCTTCCAGCCGCTGGCAAGACCACGCTGGCTGAAGGGCTGACGGAGGCGCTGAGCGATCAAGGTCATCAGGTTCAGATCCTAGACTCAGACGCTCTGCGCAGCGTGCTGACGCCCGAGCCAACCTACAGCGCCGAAGAACGCGACTGGTTTTACCGAGTGGTGGCTTTCATAGCGGGGCTGTTGACGGAGAACGGAACGAACGTCGTCATCGCGGCCACCGCACACCGACGCCGCTACCGGGAGTACGGGCGCGAAAGAATCCCCAGATTCGCCGAGATATACGTACGCTGCTCAGTCTCCGTGTGTATCGAGCGGGACGAGAAAGGCACCTACGAGAAGGCGATGACCGGGGAAGCGACCACAGTGCCGGGACTACAAGTGAGCTACGAACCCCCGGAGAGCCCGGCCGTCGTGGTCGATACCGAGCTTCTGTCGCCGGAGCGGGGAGTGGAGCGGATCATGGAGCAGCTCGAGCAGATCTCCATTCTCAGTGCTGGATGAAACAGGAGGAGCGACGGAGCACTGGAACTCGTTGCGGGCCACTGCTCGAAGGCGGGGAAGAGCAAGGCCCCCTCTCACTGGGCAGAGATATCAGAGGAGAGCAGAAGCCCGAGCCGCCGAGGAGGACGAGGCCAGGCAGCCCTGAGATCGCAGGGGGAGATCACTTGTGACGGTGGAAAGAGATGTTTACGAGCAACTGGATCATGAGCTGACCGAGACAAGGGAGAGGCTGCGAACGAAGCAGGATCTGGAGCAGTCCCTGAGCAGGGCACGAGAGAGTCTCAGGAGAGAGCGGAGGAGACGGTGGGAACTGGAGGAGGTGCTGACCACGCAAGGAGCTGACGTCGCGATGCTCGAGAGCCTCAGCCTGCGAGGATTATTTCTTACGTTTCTGGGGAGGAGGAAAGAAGAGGTGGTAAAGGGCCAGGAGGCCCTTCTGGCCGCCGAACTGAGGTATGAGGAATGCAAAGAGGCCATCACCGTGCTGGAGGAAGAGGTCGCCGAGCTCGAACAGCAGGTGGAGCAACTGAGCAAGACCGAGGCTCGTTACCGGGTACTGCTTGCCCGGAAGAAAGAGGTGTTGCTCGAAAGTGAAGGGAAGGACGCGGCCAGGGTGCTGGAGCTTTCGGAGGCATACGCCGACGCCCGATCTGATCTGCACGAGTTGGAGCGGGCCATCACAGCCGGAATGGGTGTGGTGAGCACTCTCGACAGCGCGATCGACGCCCTCAAGAGCGCCAGGAACTGGGGCACAGTCGATCTGCTGGGCGGCGGGCTGATCACGACGGCTGTTAAGCACGGCCGGGTGGACGAAGCGAGGCGCTGGATCCACGCGGCTCAGCAGCATCTACGGCGCTTCCGCAGAGAGCTCGTCGACCTGGGACCGGCAGAGGGTCTGGATATCGACATCGGAGCTTTCGCCACTTTCGCCGACTACTTCTTCGACGGCCTGATCGCCGACTGGGTGGTTCAGCAGAAAATCAACCGCTCGCTCGAGAGAACGGTGGAGATGCGAGGGTCGGTTCAGGCAACGGTCAGCACCCTCAAACGGAAGCGGGTCCAGTTGGCGCGGGAAATGGAGCGAATCCAAGAGGAAAAAGAGAAGCTTATCCAGGGGGCTTGAAGGGTGAGCGGGCGCAGGACGGGCAAGGTGCGCCCGGCACGGGATCGAGGTCGCCTTTCTCAGGTGCGCAGCTCCACCACATCGCCGTCGTAGAGTACGTGGTCTCGGCCCACCATCTGTCCGTCATAGACGTGCTCTCCCCAGACGCGGGCTGTCTTCAGGGCTTCGGCGAGCTCCTTATGTACTTTCGCGGCGAAATCCTCCACGGTCCCACCTTTAGCCATCACAAAGGGGGCATTCCTATCGGGCTCCTGGCCGGGGGGCTTCGAGTAAACTCTGATGATCTCGAGCAGATCGAAGACAGCTCGCTTCATCTGGTCCAGGTTCCGTCCGGTCTCGGCCGATACGGGCAACACGGGCCATTCCTCTCCCAAGAGATCCTGCAATACCTCAGCATCCTCGTCGTCCTCAGAGTGGTCGCTCTTGTTGGCCAGGAGCAAGAAGGGTTTGACGCTCCAGCCTCGCTCCCCCTCATATTCCCCGCTCCGATGGGAAGGGGTTATGCGATATTGTTCAAGGAAACCGACAGCGTCCTCAAACTCCTGAAGGGGGTAACCCTGTAAGTCGACTACCAGGAGGACGAGATCGACCCTACGTATCAGATTTAGCAGCTCGGGTTCGACGTGATCCTCGTTGAGGGGGGGCGTGTCGATTAACTGTATCTGTACGTTCTCGAAGCGCATCATGCCGGGGGTGGGGGTCCACGTGGTGAAGGGGTAGGGGGCAACCTCGGGCGTCGCGTTGGTCAGCGCTCGCAGCAAGGCTGACTTCCCTGTATTGGGTGGGCCCACCAGGGCCACCTGACCGGCGCCTTCCCGGTCGATGTGGAAAGGAGAGCGGTGTTGAGCCACCCCTTTGCGCCCCTTGGGCGCCCGCTTCAGGGCAGCGAGCTTTCTGCGCAGGTCAGCGCGGAGCCTATCGGTGCCCTTGTGCTTGGGAACGACGCTCATCATCTCCTGGAGGAGGGCGATCTTCTCCTCATTGGAGGTCGCCTTCCTGAAGGCCTCCTCGATCTTGAAGTAATCCGGAGGAAGATTGGTCGGCATCCTTAGTCCTTCTCGTCTCGGTCAGCTCGGGTAGCCAC